>JBKJNM010000080.1:0-3646 GCA_046593655.1 Lacibacter sp.
TTACGTGCCGTTTTTCTGTTAGTCACAGCAAAAGAGATCAATGGTTTCTGTTGCTGATGAAATGCAAGCAAATGATGCAGGTTCAGATTAGTGAGTATATCAACATTGATTGAAACAAACGGTTCATCTCCTTCAAGTAATGGTCTTGCCTTCAGCAATCCTCCGCCTGTTTCCAATACCTCATCTCTTTCATCGCTGATTATTATCTTACTACCCCACCCATTATTTTTTTCAACAGCTTCAATAACCTGGTCTGCAAAATGATGCACATTCACTACTACATCCCTAATGCCATATTGCTGCAGGTATTCAATATTGCGTTGCAATAAGCTTTTACCATTTACAAGGGCCAATGCCTTGGGATGCTGATCTGTCCAGGGTTTGAAACGTGTACCCAAGCCTGCTGCAAAAATCATGGCCTTCATATCAGTCAATTTTATTGATCCAGTTTTTTGCATCCTGTACAAGATGCTGCAACTCGATCTTTACTCCGTATTTATTTTTTAAATGCCTTGTTAATGCATCAGCAGCATATACACTCCTGTGCTGCCCGCCGGTACAACCAAAACTGATCTGCAGGTTTTCAAATCCTCTTTGCAAATAATCTTCCACAGCAATGTCAACGATATTGTAAACGCTGTTTAAGAATTGCGGCATCTTTGTTTGCTGTTCTAAAAAATCCTTTACGTCTTTATCTCTCCCGGTTTGTGTTTTGTATTGCTCAAGTCGGCCGGGATTAAAAATACTTCTGCAATCAAATACAAATCCTCCTCCATTAATTGTTTCATCTTTTGGAATGCCTGTAGTTTTATAAGAGAAGCTGTTGACATGTACAATTAATGCGGTGTCTTCTGTTGCCTGTATGGGTTCAAACCGTTGAATGATTTCATCTTCCACCATCAACCCCAGCAATCGTTCAAACTCAGGCAGTACAATGCCTATACGCCGATTACTTAAAAACCATTTCAAATTTTTTAAGGCTATCGGAATACTGGTTAAGAAATGTGCTTTACGTTCAAACAATCCCCTGAACCCATAGGCTCCTAACACCTGCAGCAAACGAATCAGCACATAACCATTATACTGACTGATAAATCTTGTACGATCGATCTTTGTTTGAAGCACATCATCTACACAATCCATATAATATTCCAGCAGGTTATTTTTCCAGTCGTCAGGTAATTCTGCTTTGGCCTGCCATAACAAAGAAGCAACATCATACTGTAACGCTCCACGCATGCCGCCCTGGTAATCGATAAAATTGACCAACCCGTCTTTCACCATCACATTCCTGCTCTGAAAATCACGAAACATAAAATACTTATGATCTACATGGGTGAGATAATTACTCAAGGCATCAAAATCATCAATCAGTTTTTCTTTATCGTAAGGAATCTTTAATGCATCGAGGAAATAATATTTATAATAAAGAAGATCAGAAAGAATGGCCTGCTTACCAAACTCTTTTGATGTTATACAGCAATCGTAATCAAGGTTTTCATGTCCTCTAATTTGTATATATGCCAATTGTTGCAGGCTTTGCTGAAACAAACCATATACATGTCCATGATAGCCGTGCTGCTGTAACTCATCCAGCAAAGAAATATCGCCAAAATCTTGCTGCAGGTAAATACTTTCATCATCACTAACAGAAAAAATAATGGGTACAGGACATTTTTGTAATTTAAAATGGCGGCTGAATGTTAAAAAAGTTTGATTTTCCTTAATATTCTTACTCACCGTAGCAATACAGATGGTGGCCCCCGTAACACGATAATACACCCGGTCGCTCCCGCTTTCCGGAACTTTTTCAATATTGACAGGAGCAGTATGAAACGTATTTGAATAAAGAGATGTGATCTGCTCAATAATCTGTTGCATAGAATCAAAGGAACGAAAAATAGTTATTTTAGCAACATCTTTCATGCTCATGCGACGCTTACTTCAAAAAATCTTAACCAAACCTGTCATCTCGCTGGCCAATAAATTCTCCAGCAAACCCGATCTTGAACGGGTGCACACGGCATTGACAAAATTGTATGAACACAGTTTAGAAAATCCGGGAAAGAAAGGATTGGTGGTAGAGATGAACCCTGCTACTGATCGGTTTATCATTTTCAGCGATCAGCATAAAGGAGCCAAAAATGGCAGTGATGATTTTATGATTGCCGAACCTACCTATTTAGCTGCTTTGAAACATTATCATGAACAGCAATTTCATTTTATTTCCCTGGGCGATAGTGAAGAGCTTTGGGAGAACATGGTGGGCCCTGTTAAAACAAACAACCAATTATCAATTGAAGCAGAAAAGAAATTTTTAATTGCTAAACGATTCACGAAAGTATTTGGCAACCATGATGTATTCTGGAACAATGATCCGTTTGCAGCGCTGCAACTCCGGAGCATGTATGGCGAGGCAGTGAAAATTTATGAAGCTGTGGTACTGAAAATAAAGATTGCCAATGAACATTTAGATATTTTCTTAACACATGGGCACCAGGGTGATGGCCAAAGTGATACAAATCCTTTCAGCGCCTGGTTTGTAGGCCGGGTATGGGCTCCTTTGCAAAGCTATCTCAATCTCAATCCCAATATACCATCCGCCAATAAAGAGTTAAAGTCAAAACATAACCTGTTCATGTACGAATGGAGTAAACTTGAAAAAAATCCCGTTTTAATAACTGGCCATACCCATCAACCCGTTTTTGCTTCACTCACAAACCTTGAGCATTTATACAAACAACTTATTTCTGCTAAAGAAAAAAAGGATGATACCTTGATACAAAAGTTAAATACAGAAACTTCTTTTCGCCAACAGGACTATGATTTTGTTAGCGGTCATTACAGTAGCCTGAAACCTTTTTATTTTAACACCGGTTGTTGTTGTTATAGTGATGGTGATATTACAGGAATTGAACTGTCCGATGGAATGATCCGTTTAATTAAATGGAAAAAGAAAACTACTTCATCAGAAAGAATAGTGCTGGAGGAGATGGCGCTGAAAGATTTGCTGACCCAATAATTTTGCACTTATTTTTGCACAGCATGAAACAAATTTTTCTTTTGTTGTTTGCAGCAGCCTGCTTCAACTCATTTATCCTCTCTGCGCAAAACACAAGAATCAACGATTATAACAGTATTGGCTGGTATGCGGCCACGGGCACATTCTTCTTTCATAAAAAATGGAGCGCTCACCTGGAGTATCAATGGCGCAGGGATGAACTCATAAGCAAATGGCAGCAAAGCCTTTTTCGTACAGGCATTAATTATCATGTTAACAGCAACCTTACTTTGCGGGCAGGTTATGCATGGGCAGAAACATATAACTATGGAGATTATCCTATCAATGCATTTGGAAAAACATTTACAGAACACCGGCTGTATGAAACAGCTACGCTTACACAACGAAGCGGGAGTGTAGATATCAGTCATCGCTTTCTACTGGAACAAAGATGGCTGCCACGTTATGCTTCGGCAGCTTCGGTAAAACCTGAAGAGTGGTTATTTGCAAACCGTGCACGTTATATGCTACGATTACAGCATTCGTTAAAAGGCAAAACACTCGAAGATAAGGAGCCTTATATTGCTGCTTACGATGAACTGCTGATTGGCTTTGGAAAAAATGTAAACGAAAATGTTTTTGATC
>JBKJNM010000003.1:0-37973 GCA_046593655.1 Lacibacter sp.
CATCAGTATGTTCATCAGTGATGCGCTTTACCAGGTTTTGTATGCAGCGGGTCTTAGCTCTATCCAGGGCTTTTATGGCGGACAATTAACTAACTACATTTTGTTTGCAGGTTTAACAGTGATCGGTTTCTTTATCAATCAAAATAAAACATGGCAAATTGGTTTGGGTGCTATTGCCGGACCAACGGTTTACTTCTTCTTCAGCAATTTTTTAGTATGGTTGGGAGGCGGAGGTTATCATCATCCTAAAACAATGGAAGGATTAATGCTCACTTATGCTGATGGCATTCCTTTTTATGTTGCCAGCATTTATGCAACCATTGTTTTTTGTGCAGTCTTCTTTGGTGCTTTTGCATTATTGAAAACAAGAGCATTGAAAACAGCAAAATAAAATATTTGTACTATAACATGAAAGCTACTCATTTGATTTGAGTAGCTTTTTTTATTTGTGTATGTTTCTATGATTAGTCAAGCATGCTTTTAGTATTTCAAACACTTCCTACCTCTTACCTCTTACAACTATACCTGGAACACCCCCACTTTCATATCATCTATACCAGGGTTTTGATTGGCCGCTGTAATTCCTTCGCTGATAACTTTACGTGTATCCAACGGATCAATGATCTCATCTACCCATAATCTTGCAGCAGCATAATAGGCTGATGTTTGCGTTTCATATCTGCCCATGATCTCATCAAGCAATTTTTTTTCTACTTCTGCACTCACCTCTTTGCCCTTTGCTTTCATAGAAGCTACCTGTATCTGTAATAAAGTTTTTGCGGCCTGCTCACCTCCCATCACGGCAATCTTTGCAGTGGGCCATGCATAAATAAATCGGGGATCATATGCTTTACCGCACATGGCATAGTTACCTGCGCCGTATGAATTGCCAATTACAATAGTGATCTTGGGCACTACGCTGTTGGCAACTGCATTCACCATCTTGGCACCATCTTTAATAATACCACTGTGTTCGCTTCTGCTGCCAACCATAAAACCCGTTACATCCTGCAAAAAAACCAATGGAATTTTCTTTTGATTACAGTTGAGAATAAACCGTGCTGCTTTATCTGCACTGTCGTTATAAATAACTCCTCCGAGTTGCATCTCTCCTTTTTTAGTTTTGATAATGAGCCGCTGATTGGCCACAATTCCAACAGCCCATCCATCAATGCGTGCATAACCGCAAAGAATGGTTTTACCATAGTCCTGTTTAAACTGATCAAAATCGCTGTCATCAACAATCCTTTCAATTACTTCGAGCATATCATAAGGTTTGCCATCAGCAGGGAATAACCCATACAGTTCTTCCGGATTTTTTGTGGGAGCTTTTGCAGCAATACGATTGAAGCCTGCATTTCTCTTCTCCCCCAATTTACTCATCAGTTTTTTTACTTCGTCTAAGCATTCCTGTTCGGTACTGAATTTATAATCGGCAATACCGGATATCTCTGTATGAGTAACAGCACCACCCAATGTTTCAGTATCAACCTCTTCACCAATGGCTGCTTTTACTAAATAAGGTCCGGCTAAATAAATAGAACCATTGCCTTCTACCATTAATGTTTCATCGCTCATGATAGGCAGATAGGCGCCGCCTGCAACACAAGCTCCCATCACTGCTGCAATTTGGGTAATACCCATAGCACTCATTTTTGCATTGTTGCGGAAGATGCGCCCGAAATGTTCTTTATCAGGAAATATTTCATCCTGCATAGGAAGAAAAACGCCTGCACTGTCTACAAGGTAAATAACAGGAAGATGATTTTCCATGGCAATTTCCTGTAAGCGTAAATTTTTTTTACCGGTGATGGGAAACCAAGCCCCTGCTTTTACTGTTTGATCATTGGCAACAATGACACATTGCCGTCCGCTTACATAACCAACTCCTGCTACGGTTCCACCTGCGGGGCAACCGCCTTGTTCTGCATACATTTCAAAACCTGCGAAAGCACCAATCTCGATAAAGGGTTTGTCGGCATCACGCAGGTATTCTATCCGCTCCCTGGCAGTGAGTTTATTTTTTTCTCTTTGTTTATCAATTGATTTTTGACCGCCGCCTTCATAAATTTTTTTCAACCGTTTTCTTACTTCGCCCAGCGATAGTTTCATCACATCATCATTCTTATTGAATTGAACATCCATATAACTGAGATTTAAATTTTAGTATTGTCATATGCAAGATAAGGGCAAAACAGGAATTGAAATCCGCAGCTACTATAGCTTGTTCTGCTGAATATCGGCTTAAGTTTGTGTGAACTCTGAAAGAACCTAAATTTGAAGCGATCAAAAGAATAAACAAACGGGGTAATGAAGGAAAAACTGCTGCACTTAGCCAATCAACTGGATGGAGAATTTTTTGATGACCGCACTATGCGTACCTTATATGCTACAGATGCATCAGCCTACCGGGAAATGCCATTGGCGGTGGCCCTTCCAAAAACAATTGACGATATCAAAAAACTGATTGCGTTTGCAAGACAAGAAAATACTTCACTTATTCCCCGGACCGCAGGCACTTCTTTAGCAGGACAGGTTGTAGGCAGCGGTATTATTGTGGATGTATCGAAATATTTTACTCACATCATTGAATTAAATAAAGAAGAAAACTGGGTTCGTGTTCAACCCGGTGTGATCCGTGATGAATTGAACATGTTCTTAAATCCGCATGGTTTATTTTTCGGCCCCGAAACTTCTACCGCCAACAGGGCCATGATCGGCGGCATGGTTGGCAATAATTCCTGCGGTTCCAATTCAGTTGTGTACAGGAGCACCCGTGAACATGTACTGGAAATAAAAGCAGTATTGAGTGATGGCAACGAAGCATCATTTAAAGCGTTGAGCATTGATGAGTTTCATCTAAAATGTGAAGGTGAAAACCTGGAAGCAGGCATTTACAAATCGGTAAGAAGCATCTTAAGTAATTACAATAACCAGGTAGAAATAAGAAAGGAGTTTCCTAAAAAAACAGTTGAACGAAGAAACACCGGCTATGCCATTGATGTGTTATTAGAAACAGCTCCTTTCACTGCAGGCAAAGAAGATTTTAATTTTTGTAAACTCATAGCCGGTTCAGAAGGCACATTGGCTTTTATTACAGAAATAAAACTACATGTTGTTCCCCTGCCTCTAAAAGAAGTAGGATTATTATGTGTGCATTTTCATTCCATTGATGAATCCTTACGTGCCAACCTCATTGCATTGAAGTATAAACCCAGCGCCAGTGAACTGATTGATCATTATATATTGGAGTGTACCAAAGAGAATACAGAACAAATGAAGAACCGCTTCTTTGTACAAGGCGATCCCGGTGCAATTTTAGTTATTGAATTTGCCAGAACCAACCGTGAAGAAATCATTGACATTGCAAAACAAGTAGAAGCAGATATGCGTTTTGCAGGTTTGGGTTATCATTTTCCTTTATTATTTGGCGAAGACACCAAAAAAATATGGACGCTGCGCAAAGCAGGGTTAGGTTTGCTGAGTAATTTACCGGGTGATGAAAAAGCTGTTCCGGTAATTGAAGATACAGCCGTAGATGTAAATGATTTGCCCGCTTACATCCGTGACTTCAATGAAATTTTAAAGAAACACAATTTGTATTCGGTGCATTATGCGCATGCAGGTTCGGGAGAAATTCATTTACGCCCCATCATTAATTTAAAAACAAAAGAAGGCAATCGTTTATTCAGGATCATTGCTGAAGAAATTGCAACGCTTGTAAAAAAATACAATGGGTCATTGAGTGGTGAACATGGCGATGGAAGATTGCGAGGCGAATTTATTCAACAGATGGTTGGTGAAAAGAATTATCAATTATTAAAAGAAGTGAAACGCACATGGGATCCTGAAAATATTTTTAATCCCAATAAAATTGTTGACACTCCCTCCATGAATACCATGCTGCGTTACACACCCGGGCAGCAAACACCAGCATTTAAAACCATTTTTCGTTTTCTTAACCAGGATGTGTTGCAGCATGCTGAGCAATGCAATGGCAGTGGCGATTGCAGGAAAACACATTTATCAGGCGGCACCATGTGTCCTTCTTTTATGGCTACCCGTAATGAAAAAGACAGCACAAGGGCAAGAGCAAATATTTTAAGAGAGTTTTTAACGAACTCTGACAAACTCAATCGCTTTGATCATAAAGAAATTTATGATGTAATGGATTTATGTTTGAGTTGCAAAGGTTGCAAATCAGAATGCCCCAGTAATGTGGATGTGGCAAAACTGAAAGCAGAATTTATGCAGCATTATTATGATGCCAACGGAGTTCCGTTCCGTTCTAAACTGATTGCAAATTTCAGTGCCTCTGCAAAACTGGGCGCTATGGCTCCAGGTATATACAATTTTTTTGTAAAGAATGTTGTTACAGGAACACTCATTAAAAAGCTATCTGGCTTTGCAGTTCAACGCAGCATGCCTACCATGTATAAAATAACATTGAAAAAATGGTTTGAAAGACATACGGCCAGGGATACAGGATCAACCCTAAACCTTAAACCTAAAACCGTTTACCTTTTCTGCGATGAGTTTACAAACTACAACGATACGGAGATTGGAATAACAGCAATCTTGTTACTTGAAAAGCTCGGCTATGAAGTTGTTATACCGGCACATATAGAAAGTGGAAGGGCGTGGCTTTCGAAAGGATTGATCCGTGAAGCAAAGAAGATTGCCAACAAAAACATTGATCTGCTTCATCCATTGATTAGTGCTGATACCCCATTGATTGGTATTGAACCTTCAGCTATTTTAACTTTCAGGGATGAGTATATTGATTTGGCTGATGATGCACAATTGAACAAGGCGAAAGAATTATCAAGCCATGTTTTTTTAATTGATGAGTTTATTGCCAATGAAATAACCAAAGGAAATATTACAACAGATCAATTCACAAAAGAAAAGAGAATCATCAAACTGCATGGTCACTGTCAGCAAAAAGCTTTATCAAGTGTGGCCCCTTCAGTTAAGTTGTTGACATTGCCCGAAAATTATTCGGTAGAAACCATCCCATCGGGTTGTTGTGGCATGGCTGGTTCATTTGGCTATGAAAAAGAGCATTATGAATTGTCGATGAAAATTGGCGAGCTGGTTTTATTTCCAACCGTTCGCAAACAAACCGATGATGTTATTATTGCTGCGCCAGGTACCAGTTGCCGCCATCAGATAAAAGATGGTACGGGAAGAAAAGCATTGCATCCTGTTGAAATACTTTGGAATGCCTTGTTGTAAATAATGATCATTCCAAGTCTTTTCTCTGATCAACTATAATCCTAAAAATTCAGGTTTTGGAGGTACGTCATATTTTCTTTCATGCTTTCAAATGGAGTACTGGTATATTCTTCCTGTTCAATAAAAAAGTATTTCATACCGGCAACCTTCCTGTTTTTTAATAATTGTACAATATCCAAACTGCCTTTCCCAAATTCTGTACTTTGTTTTTTGGCAATATTCATATCTTTTAAATGCCATAGAGGGAAACGTCCATTATAATTCATGAAATAATCTATGGGGCTTTTACCGGCAACAATCACCCATCCTAAATCCAATTCCATTTTTACCAAAGCGGGGTCGGTATTATTTAATAACACATCGTATAACACTTGTCCCTTAACACTTTCAAATTCATATTCATGATTATGATAACCGAACTTGATGTTCAGTTTTTTACACTCCTCACCTGCCTTATTAAACAGATCAGCAACTTTTTTATAATTGTCAACTGTTTGACCATCTGAAGGCATAGAGGAGCAAATCAGGTATTCCTGTCCAGATTCAGCAGCTTCATTCATTGTTTGCTTCCATTTCTTATCGAGTTGAACATGACCGCTACGAAGTGTCATACCTAAATCTTTACACACCTGTTGCATTTCCTTAGCTGTTAACCCATAATAATGTCCTTTATCGCTGCGTGCTGTTTCAATCTGTTGAATACCTAAATCAGCAATACGTTTCAATGTGCCCCTTGCATCAGCAAGCATTTCCTTACGAAATGTGTACAACTGAACACCAGTATTTTTTACTTTTTTGGATGTTGAAGTATAAGAAGATAACAGGAGTGAACCCATTGAAAGTGTTCCGGTTTCTAATAAAAATTTTCTACGTGTTTGCATAAAAAAATGAAGTTGCTTATAAAATGTAAGTAAGTATTAATTCTTGAGGATACTTTCAATGGCATTTAATTCATCGGTTGAAAATTCAAGGTTGTTAAAGCATGCCAGGTTATCATCGAGTTGTTTTACAGAGCTTGCTCCAATTAATACCGAAGTGATGCGATGATCTTTCAACAACCATGCGAGCGACATCTGCGCAAGTGATTGATTCCTGTGTTTTGCCACTTCATTCAACTGTTCTATCTGTTGCAATCTTTCTCCTGTCAGTTCTTCAGCGTTTAAAAATCCGTGCGACTTAGCAGCCCTTGAATCTTCAGGTATTCCTTTTAAATATTTATCGGTTAACATTCCCTGTGCCAATGGCGAAAAGGGGATACAGCCAACAGCATTTTCTTGCAATACATCCAGCAAACCGTCCTCCACCCATCTTTCAAACATGGAATATTTTGGTTGATGAATAATACAGGGTGTACCGAGTTGTTTCAATATCTCTATTGCTTTTTTGGCCTCCGGTGCTTTATAGTTAGAGATGCCCGCATACAATGCTTTACCACTTCTCACAGCAGCATCTAATGCCATCATGGTTTCTTCTAATGCTGTATTAGGATCGGGCCGATGAGAATAAAAAATATCAACATAATCCAATTTCATCCGTTGTAAACTTTGGTTTAAACTGGACAGTAAATATTTTCTCGATCCCCAATTGCCATAAGGTCCGGGCCACATTAAATAACCTGCTTTGGTAGAAATAACTAATTCGTCTCGCAGGTTGCCCGCAAAGCTCTGCTTCAATATCTTTCCGAAATTTTCTTCAGCACTACCGGGTTCAGGTCCATAATTATTGGCCAGGTCAAAATGTGTAATTCCCTTATCAAAAGCATGATGAATGATTTTGCGAGCATTTTTAAAATGATCAACAGATCCGAAGTTGTGCCAGAGGCCCAATGAAATGGCCGGCAGTAATAAACCACTATTGCCACAGCGGTTGTACTTCATAGAATCATACCTGCTGGAGGATGGTGTGTACATAATTAAATTTTATAAAGCTAACATATAAAAGTTAAGGGGATTTTCCCGCATTTCATTTTACACATCTAAAATAAGAAAGGCCCGCATTGCTGCGAACCTTTAAAGCTTGTGGAGAGTATCGGGGTCGAACCGACGACCTCTTGCATGCCATGCAAGCGCTCTAGCCAACTGAGCTAACCCCCCGTATAGAAATTTAAATCAAACATTAATTAACAACGACCTTCCCGCTTTCAAGCGGGACGCTCTAGCCAACTGAGCTAACCCCCCGTATAGAAATTTAAATTAAACATTTATTAACAACGACCTTCCGCTTTCAGGCGGGACGCTCTAGCCAAACTGAGCTAATCCCCCATATAGAAATTTAAATTAAACATTTATTAACAACGACCTTCCCGCTTTCAGGCGGGACGCTCTAGCCAACTGAGCTAACCCCCCGTATAGAAATTTAAATCAAACATTCATTAACAACTACCTTCCCGCTTTCAGGCGGGACTCTTTAGCCAACTGAGCTAACCCCCCGTATATAAATTTAAATCAAACCTTTAATTAACCAACGACCTTCCCGCTTTCAGGCGGGACGCTCTAGCCAACTGAGCTAACCCCCCGTATATTATTTTAAATCATCCTTTCCTTTTCAACAACTGTAACCATTTAAGGCCGATAAAGATAACAGTACCAAAGTATGCAACAAAAACATTTTACGCTTTTTTATTAATGCGATATTTCTTCATTTGTGTATCTCAAAAATAAGCAGCAGCAGAAACAGGAAATAAATGCAATTATTTTTTTCTGAAAAACAAACGCATTGGTGTGCCTTTAAAATTAAAAGCAAGCCTTAACTGATTTTCAAGATAATTTTTATACGGTTGCTTTACATCATCGGGGTGATTACAGAAAAATGCAAAAGATGGAACCGGTGTAGGTAATTGTGTAACGTATTTAATGCTCACGGGCACACCTCTTACCACCGGAGGATGATAGGCATGCAGCGATTTTTGTACTGCTTCATTTAATTCTGAAGTAGGAATTTTGCGTTGCCTGTTTTCTACTACCTGCAGAGCAGCTTCAATAGCCTGCATTATCCTTGTTTTTTCAGTTGCAGAAATAAACAGGATGGGAATATCATTAAAAGGTGCCAGTCGGTTTCTTAATTCTTTCTCATAATCACGGGAGGTATTGGTTTCTTTATTCATCAAATCCCATTTGTTCACCAGCAATACAATACCTTTTCCTTTTTTAACTGCTAATGAGTAGATGTTGAGATCCTGTTGCGAAATTCCTTTCTCAGCTTCAATGATTAATAAACATACATCTGCTTCATCCATTGCACGGATGGCACGGATCACAGAATAAAACTCCAGATCTTCATTCACTTTTGTTTTACGCCTGATACCAGCCGTATCAATGAGTATAAATTCTTTATTAAACTGTTTGTAATGTGTATGAATCGTATCCCTTGTTGTACCGGCTATATCACTTACAATGGTGCGTTCTTCACCAAGCAATGCGTTTAGCAAAGATGATTTACCAACATTGGGTTGACCAATGATCGCAATTTTAGGAATCGTTGTATCGGATTCTTCCGCCTGGTCATCAGGTATCAGTTCAATGATTGCATCCAGTAATTCACCGGTACCGCTACCGGTCATACTGCTGATGAAAAAAATGTTTTCAAATCCCAATGCATAAAATTCACTGGCTTCGAGCAGACGTTCATGATTATCTACTTTATTGATAGCCAGAAAAACGGGTTTGGTTGTGCGGCGAAGCAGATCGGTCATTGCCTCGTCAAGGTCTGTAACACCTGTTGCAGCATCGCAAAGGAACACAATGGCATTGGCTTCATCCAAAGCAATATTCACTTGTTTACGGATCTCTGTTTCAAAAATATCTTTACTATCAGGCACAAAACCACCGGTATCAATTACATTGAAGGTTTTACCGCTCCAGTCGGCTACACCATATTGGCGATCACGTGTAACACCGCTGATATCATCAACAATCGCCTTTCTTTCCTCTAATAAACGGTTGAAAAATGTACTCTTTCCCACATTGGGCCTACCCACAATTGCAATAGTAAAACCTGCCATAAAATAATTATAAGGGCGGCAAAAGTACTGAATTTAAAAAGAAAGAAACGGATTACATTGATGATAGCTGTTTTTGAGAGAGTCTATTTTTTTTGTGAGTTATAATAATTTATAAATTTTACAATATCCTCTTCTTTTTTCAGGTTCAGTTTGTTTTCATTAATCCATCTATCCATTGCATTGGCACCCGGCAAAAACATGAAAACCTGCTCTTTACCTGTTCTTTTCAATCTTTCTACTTTACCATTCAATGCAATGTAGTAAGCAACTTCTTTTGTGTAAAAGTATCTTTGGTGTCCTGGTGAAGCCGAATCACCTGAAGTAATAAACTTTTGGCGATAAACCAGTAAGGAAGCCATCCCTTCATTCATTACCTGTAAATAATTATTATTCTTTGTTTCTCCAAAATAAGCATAAGGAACATAACTTATAAATACTGCGCCCATGCCTGCTATAGTATCCTGAAGAAAAACAACTTTTCTGATCCCGTCAGGATCTAGTGATAATTCCTCCCCACTTTGATCAATATAATGAACGGAAGAAGTATTGAGATTCAACCTTACGGGCAATGTAGCAATGATCTTATCATTTTTATCATACAATGAAGCAAGCCGCCAGTTATCATTCCAAAATGGCGAACCCGTAACCCTTGACCAGGGAATACCGGGAGCAAGGTAAGAATTTGCGAGAATCCGTTTTTCTTGAATTGCCAATTTAAGGTAATTATTCAAGTTTTGAATACCAAAAATACTTATTGGTTCATTACCCTGTGCATCTACATTATTCAAAACCGATAGAAAGATTGCACTTAAAATGAAATATTTCAGCTTCATGTTTTTTCAATTTGTAAGTTTATAAAATTAAAAATAACCATATTCCTTCAAAAACATATCTGTATCACGCCACTTAGGACGAACTTTAATAAACAATTCAAGAAATACTTTTGAATCAACAAATTTTTCAATTTCTGCTCTGGACAGTGTTCCCAGCTTCTTGATCATTTCACCTTTACTTCCCAGCAAAATTCCTTTCTGACTTTCACGTTGTACAATAATTTCTGCTGACACTTTTATCAGGGATGTTTTTTGCTCAAAGGCCGTAACTACAACTGTTGTGTGATAGGGTATTTCATCAGTAAACAATTCAAAGATTTTTTCACGAACCAATTCTGCAACAAAGAAACGGGTACTAAGATCAGTTAACTGATCTTCTTCAAAGAATGGTTCCCCTTCAGGTAATAATTCAAGAATAGGTTTGATAAACGCTTTTTTGTTAATGCCTGACAATGCTGTGATGCTGATTACTTTTTTACAATAAGGTTTGGCTTCAAAAAAAGCTTTTGCTTCTTCCAGTTTCGTTATATCAACCAAATCAATTTTATTCAACACAACAACAACGGGAACTTTTAATTTGAGGGTTGCAAACAACTCATCATTTTCCTGCCAGTTATCTTTAATATCCAGCATGAGCAAAGCAATATCTGCGTCTTCCAGGGCGCTTTTTACACTCGACATCATTTTTTCCTGCAGCTTGTACTTGGGGTAAATGATACCGGGTGTATCAGAAAAAACGATCTGGTATTCTTTTGTTGTAAGAATGCCTTTTATACGATGCCTCGTTGTTTGCACTTTATGTGAAACGATGGCAAGCTTTTCACCTAACAACGCATTGAGCAATGTGCTTTTGCCTGCATTGGGCTTTCCGAATATGTTTACAAATCCAACTTTCATAATTAAGAAACTGCTTGCTGCAAGCTACATGCTATTAGCTAAAAAAGAAAATCCCCCGCTTGGCGTAAGACTTTTGTTGCAAAGAGAACGATCTAACTCCCGTCCGCCTGCTGGCGGATATGAGCCCGCAATTCATTCACAAAAAATAGGCAACAAAGAACTTAAATAAAAAAGGCCCTTAATGGGCCTTATTTGTTGCGAAGGGGAGGATCGAACTCCCGACCTTCGGGTTATGAGCCCGACGAGCTACCGCTGCTCTACTTCGCGGAATGGACGGCAAAAGTAAGGGTAAAACCAATTGCACCCAAAACAAAGAGGCAGAACTTTTGTTCTGCCTCTTTGTTTATTATTGATTTCGAAACTTACTTTGAACTTCTTTTCTTTAAACTGGATGCACCACTGGTTGAAAAATCACTGATGGATGCATTGCCTTTATACTCTACATCACTTGCTCCACTTGCTTTTACTTTCAAATCTTTGTTAACGGTGATCCTGATATCAGATGCACCGGAAGCCTCTGCTTTGCAATTTTCTGTAACCAGGTCAAATCCTTTAAAATCGCTGGCGCCACTTACTTCAATATAAAGGCTGGTTGCTTTTCCACTGATTTTTGAATTGGATGCGCCGCTTTGATCAACTATCATTTCATTTACATCTACTTCAGCTTTTAAACTCGACGCACCACTGAGTTCTATTTTTAATTTAGACGTTTTCAGTACCCCGTCGATCTTTACATCACAGGCACCTGATACATCCAGCCCATCCATATTCTTTACAGAAATGTAAGCTCTTAGTTTTTTATCGGCATTCGTCCATTTCCATACACTTTCATTTTCATAAGAAATGCGAAGCACTCCATTCACTACTTCGGCTTTAATACGGCTGCGGTATTTTTCTTCGCTGGCACTCACCACTACTGCTTCTTCATTGCCTTGTTTGATGATAACATCAAAAGAACTTGAAACCCGGATGGCATGAAAGCTGCCTACTTTTCTTTCCTGTGCATTTTTATCATTGATCACCGTTACATCCTGTGCAAACAAAGCAGGGAATACTGCAATCAATAAAATAAATGTTATTAAAAACGTCTTCATTGTAATAAGGTTTTACTTGTTTAGATCATTTAATTATCAGTACGACGAATGATGGCGCCGATATTGGTACCCACTTCGCTGATTTTTCCTTTGCCTTTGTAATAAATACTTCCACCGCTTGAAGCATATAATTTCATTTCTTCATGCACGGTTACTTCCACTTTTGCACCCGATGTTGAACGGATGTCGGCTTTGCCGGTTGATAATGCATATGCTTCCATCCTTGCTCCGCTATTAGCACTCACATTAAATGTTCCTGCTGAACCGGAGATCATTGATTTGGCTCCGCTCTCTGTTTCAACAATTAATTTACCCGCTTCAATAATTCCTTTAAAGGTTGCGCCTGATTTAATAAACAAACTCAATACCTCTTCTTTAATAATCCCATCCACTATTACAGAACTGCCTGCTGTGGCTGTTAACTTATCGAGTGTTTTGAACGACACATATACTTTCAGCTTTTTGTCCGAGCTCGTCCAGTCAGCAAATGATTCACGGTTGTAATAAATTTTCAGCAACCCATCTTCCACTTCTGTTTTTAAACGGCTTTTGTATTCATCACGTGAAGCACTCACCACCACTGTTTCTTCAGTTGATTGGGAGAGATAAAGATCTATTCCATCGCTCACTTTAATAGACCGGAATGGTTTGACCGATCTTTTTTCTGCATTGGCATCTTCAATTTTTGTTTCCTGTGCGGCTGTAAACAGGAAAGTTGACAAGGTAACCAAGCCCAAAATGAGTTTCTTCATAATAATGTGTTTTATATGATACGACAAATGGCATGGGAATGTTACAGTAAAGTGAAAAGAATTTATCTTTGCGGAGTCATGATGCGGCGAAGCCGGTTTTGACACAGATTCCCCGGGGTGCTATTCTCCTGCTTTGGCGGGAGGGGCTGAGATTAAACCCGTAGAACCTGATCAGGGTAATGCCTGCGCAGGGAAGGAGGCTCCTTATTTTTCCTCTTTTCGTTTCGCAGCATTTCCGTCACAATTTTTTAACTCTAAACAAATGTATGATGATGAAAAAATTGATGCTGGGAATGTTGATGATTGTATCACAACAAATTTCAGTGGCTCAGTTCAAACTGAGCGGGAAAGTAACCGACGGTGAGACAAAATCTCCGGTCGAAAATGCTACTGTAGAAATTAATCAAATGGTAGCAACACTAACAAACAGCGCCGGTGTATTCAGCGCCAGTTTATCAAAGAAAGGGACCTATCGTATCCGCATCAGCAGCGTTGGATACAAAACATGGGAACAGGATGTACTTGTTGCTGAAAAAGAAACAGAGTTTAGCTTTTCATTGGAGCAGCAACATCTGTTTTTAAACCCTATCGAGATCAGTGCCATCCGTGCAGGCGACCGGATGCCTTTCAGCAAAACCAATCTCAGTAAAAAAGAAATTGAGAAAGTAAACCTTGGGCAGGATCTTCCTTTCATCGTTAACCAAACACCTTCTGTTGTTGTGAATTCTGATGCAGGAAACGGTATTGGGTATACGGGCATTCGTATCCGTGGAAGCGATGCAACAAGGATTAACATGACCTTGAATGGTATTCCTTACAATGATGCCGAAAGCCAGGGATTGTTTTTTGTGAACCTTCCGGATTTTTCTTCTTCTGTGAGTTCCATACAAATTCAAAGAGGAGTTGGAACATCCTCGAATGGTGCCGGTGCATTTGGTGCCACACTTAACCTCAGCACCAATGAGTTCAATGAGAAACCCTATGCTGAATTAAATACGGGTGCAGGCAGTTTCAATACATGGAGGCAAACGATTAAAGCCGGAAGTGGATTGATGGGTAATCATTTTACAGTTGATACAAGATTATCGTTCATCAACAGTGATGGTTTTATTGACAGGGGAAGTGCTGAACTCAGTTCCCTCTATTTTTCAACTGCTTATATTAACAACAGGACTTCACTTCGTTTCAATGTGTTTACAGGAAAAGAAAAAACCTACCAATCATGGAACGGCATACCGGAATCAAAATTGAAACGCAATGATGACAAGCTGATGGAACATTACTTGAACAATGCCTACTACCTCTACCCTACCACGGCAGATTCACTGAACCTGTTTGATAAAAATAATAACCGCACCTACAATGTGTTCACCTACAAAAATCAAACAGATAATTACCGGCAGGATCATTACCAACTTTTTTTTAATCATGAATTAAATAAACAGTGGAGTTTGAATACTGCTTTCTTTTTAACCCGTGGAAAGGGTTATTATGAAGAATATAAATACAAAGAGTCGCTGGATGATTATGGTTTAAATCCTGTTGATGCAGATATCATTCGCCAGTTATGGTTAGATAACTGGTTTTATGGAACCACTTTTTCTGCACAATACAAAAAAGAAAAAGATCAATTCAGTATTGGCGGCGCTTACACCCGTTACAAAGGTTTGCATTATGGGAAGATCATCTGGAGTGAAGTGAGTGTTCCCAAAGATTATAAATGGTATGATCTCGATGCTTACAAAAATGATTTCAATCTCTATGCCAAATACCAGCGACGTGTAGCTGCACGTTGGGACGCATTTGCTGATCTGCAATATCGCAGTGTAACACATACCATCAATGGCTTTAGGAAAAATCCTGCATTAAAATCGGGTGCTGAATTCAATTTCTTTAATCCCAAGCTCGGCATTTCCTATGCTGATAGTAAAGGCTGGCTGGGTTTTGCATCGTTCAGCGTTGGAAACAAAGAACCCAACCGTGAAGATTTTGAAGCAGGGGTTAACCAGCAACCTAAACATGAAACATTGTATGACCTGGAATTGAATCTTGAAAAACGTTCATCCATGTACAGTGCAGGCATCACCGGTTATTATATGCATTACAACAATCAACTGGTATTAACAGGACGAATCAATGATGTAGGTGCTTATACAAGGATCAATATTCCGAAAAGCTTTCGTGCAGGTGTGGAGTTAACGGCTACGGCAAAAGCAAGTGATTGGTTCAATGCAGCAGCAAACCTCACACTCAGCAAAAACCGTATACTTAATTTTACCGAATATGTAGATGATTATGATAATGGCGGGCAAAAAGAAAATTTTTTCTCATCTTCACCCCTTTCATTTTCGCCCAATGCTATTGCAGGAATTACATTGAATTTTATTCCGGTGAAGAATGGAGAAATCAGTTTGCTGAGTAAATATGTATCACGCCAGTATCTTGATAATACAGCCAACCAAGCAAGAAGCATTGATCCCTTCTTTGTAAGCGACCTGCGTTTAAGTTATGGCATCCGTACAAAACGAATCAAAGAAATCAACCTGATGTTTCAACTCAATAATGTGTTCAACACATTGTACGAAGCAAATGGATATACCTTCAGCTATATCTACGCCAATCAAACCATAACAGAAAATTTTTATTACCCAATGGCCGGAAGAAACTTCCTGGCGGGGATTAGTATTAAATTATAAAACAAAAAGACAAAAGAGGTGACACCTTTTTAAAAGGTGTCACCTCTTTTGTCACCTCTTAATATTTTCTCTTTGTTGTAATTTAAACTCCAAAAGCTGCTCTCCACGCCAGCATGCCACCAGTTACATTAACCACATTGGTGAAACCCATTGTTTCAGCAAACATGCAGGCCTGTCCGCTGCGGTTACCACTACGGCAATAAAAGATCACTTCTTTGTCTTTTAAATTTTCGAGCTCATCCACATCCATGGTTTGAATACGACCAATCGGATGAAGGATACCACCGATATTAAACTCTGCATGTTCATGCGGTTCACGCACATCTACAATATTAAGTTGCTCACCCGCATCCATTCTTGCTTTTAACTCTTCGACAGTAATTGTATTCATAAAAAATATTTTTTAGTACTCATTCTCTTTTTTCTCAACAGGTTTTTGCTTTAGTATGGTATCAATTTTTGAACGGTCCATGCTGATATAAAGATCCATTAACTGTCCGCCCCTGATGCGAATGGGCCTTCCTTCATCATCTTTTCTCGGTGGACTTTGCCTGTAAACAAATGCAGTGCTGCTATCACCTACATTTCCATCCACTATAACAGCGCCTAATAACAATTCATTACTCTCTAAAAATATTTTTGCTTCACCAAAAGTCATACCCAGCAGATTTGGAACCAGTATCTCATGTTTTTTAATACCACCACCTAAAACAAAACTGATCCTGCTGCCCATGGGGATTCTGGTGCCAGCAGTAAGAACCCTTCCATTGTAGGATTGTTCCAGTACGGAGCCAACAGCAAAATCGGGCCTGGTGCTGGTATCACCTATCTTCAAACCCAGAGTATTCAGCTGCAATTGCACACTGCGATAAGTTTGACCCACAAAGTTAGGAACCAGTATCAAAGGAGCTTCAGACCGATTCACTGTTAAATAGACCGTGCGGTGTACCTTCACCATTTCATTGGGAACGGGAGATTGTTTTACAACAGAAAGTTTGGGCAGGCTGTCATAATATACACTGTCCTGCACTTCTACTTCGAAACCCTGTGCCTCCAATATTTTCTTTGCCTGTTCAATATTTTGTCCTTTTACTTCCGGCACTTTTATATACTCACCATGTTTGGTAATCATATCCAGCAACTGGAAAAAAGCAAAGATCACAGCCAATGCCAGCAAAATGGCAATTACCAGGTTGAGAACAAAAGAACGTTTAGTGAGGAATTGAAACACAGAAATTAAATTTGATTACCCAATATCGATATTAAAATGATAAACGATGATTTGTGATGGCTTCTTCCACCAATGCCGAATAAAAATCTTCCAGTTCCCAGCCCATGGCCCTTACCTGCTGGGGAACAATACTGGCATCGGTTTGGCCGGGTATGCTGTTGATCTCTAACATAAACGGTTCATTCTTTTCTTCATTGTATATAAAATCAATCCGTATCACTCCGCCGCAATTAAATAAGGCATATATTTTTTTGGCGCACTCGCTTACTTTTTGATACATCTCTTCGCTTGCTTCAGCAGGTGTAACTTCTGTACTCTTGCCCTGATACTTGGCAACAAAATCAAAAAACTCCATATCAGTATCAGCTTTCACTTCCGTCATTGGCATGGCAATGATTTCGCCCTTGCTTTTAAACACAGCTATCGTAAACTCCCTGCCCGTGATCATTTCTTCAACCAATACCTGTTCATCTTCTATAAAAGCTTTTTCAATGGCAGCAGCAAGATCTTCCTGTTTGCTTACTTTGCTCATACCAATACTACTACCGCCATTATTCGGTTTTACAAAAACAGGTAGTTTTAAATTGATTGCATTTGCATTAATGGAAAGATGTTTAAATAAATGCACACTCTTGGCTACATTGATGCCGGCGAATGCTGCAACGGCAACTGTATAGCGTTTATTAAATGTAATGGCCGATGTAGCAGAACTGCTGGAAGTATAAGGAAGACTCAATGTATCAAAATAACCCTGCAGTTTTCCATCTTCACCTGGTGTACCGTGCATACCAATGAACACACAATCAAAAACAATTTTGTTTTCTTCAACCGTTATGGTGAAATCATTTTTATTCACCGGTTGTTTGTTACCATTGGCTTCCTCATAGGTCCAGCCTTCTTTGGTAATATCAATCACAAATACATTGTACCTGCTTTTGTTTAAATGAGTATAAATGGTTTTGGCGCTTTTATAAGAAATAACAGATTCGCCACTATAACCGCCCGTAACAAGGGCAATATTGATTGGTTGGTTCATGTAGTTGGTTTTTTTAACCGCAAAGACAGTTCTATCTACTAAATTCTTGCTTCTCTTTTCAATAATCCTGCCACAAAGAAAAAGCAAAATGCAAATTCAAATAACAAATTCCAAAATCCCAAACTAAAAACTCATAACTCACAACACATAACTCACAACTAATTACTCAACGCCCTGGTTCCCCGTATCCAATATAAATTTCCATTTGCCATTTTTTTGTTTTCGCCAAATGGAGAGATAAGTTCCGCCGATTGTTGTATCCTTTGTGGCTACTTTATAAACCCCATACGTAAACCCCAGATCATGAGCAGCCGACATATCGGCACCCTTCGTTTCCCAAGTCATTGTAAAGGAGGTATCTTCCTGTGCATTTAAAAACCTTATCACATCATCATCCACAATGGGCAAATAACCGGGGCGGAGTAACACAGCTTCATCAGCTATGTATTCAAGAAATGCTTTCTTCATCCCCATCTTTGCACTGGCTTCAGAAAAAGACTGATCCGTTTCAACCATCTCATCAAGGGCTGTTTGTGTGTTGGTATCTTTTTTATTTACCGGCTCATCTGGTTTCTTTGATTCAAACAAACAGGCAGAGAAGAATACGGCTATCATCAACACAAAAAAGATTTGCTTCATCATGCGTGCAAGATAATGATTCGCTCTATATTTTAAACTGCTCAGCGCGGCAGTTAAGAGTTCTTTCACAATAAATAAAAGTGGTTGAAAACAGGGTGAACAGGAGGCTGCAAAAAAGCAAGGTGAGAGTTTTCAAGCCCTCACCTTTTTTTTAAACGGGAAATATCACCCGCCGTATTCTGGGCTCGTTCTTACGGGAACTCGTCCATCAAGAGAAAATACTTATGATCAAATATGCTATTATCTGATTGGTCTATTCTAATCTAAATCAAAATACCCAAACCCGGCCTCGTGCCCCATCGGAGAAGGAATGAGCCTGCCTGCCGGCAAAGGCAGGGATGAGATTACATATGCAACCGTTCTTTTCTTTCCAGCAATTCCTCCACTGTTTCCTGGTACATTTCATCAGGTACACAGCAATCAACCGGACAAACACTGGCGCATTGTGGTTCTTCATGAAAACCCTGGCACTCAGTACACTTGTTAGGTGTAATATAATAGATATCCATTGCAACCGGAGCATTCTTTACCGCCGCATCTACGATAGTACCGTCAATCAATGTGTACATTCCTTTTACAGTTGTACCATCCGCCATGGCCCATTCTACACCGCCTTCATAAATTGCATTGTTGGGACATTCAGGTTCACAGGCCCCGCAGTTAATACATTCTTCTGTAATCTTTATTGCCATACTGTTTTATTTTTTTGGGTTGATTTGGTAATTTCTAAACGTTTTTTCGGTTCATCCTGCGCTTAAAAGTAACACATAAAACGTTTTCAGCAAACTATTCGTCAAAGGCTTTGGTTCAATTACATTTGCAGTTCAAATGTAAAATAAAGCGTTGAATGAATTTACAACAAAGAGTGCAAATTTTAGTTGAACTCGGTCAATATATTTCTTCACAAAATGAGGAGTGGGAGGAGGCAAAAGAAAGGGCCGAACAATACAATCATTGGTTCACTTTTTTATTCAGCAACCTTGCTGCGAAAACCATTGCCACAGAATTTTTACAACAGCACAAACTGGAACAATGGATTGAACATTACCATATCGATGATACTATTCAACCCAAAACCGTTGGCATTATTATGGCCGGCAATATTCCACTCGTTGGCTTTCATGATTTTTTATGCGTCTTCATCAGCGGACATAAACAAGTGTGCAAACTCTCAAGCAAAGACGATATCCTGCTCAAACATCTGGTAGAAAAAATGATTGAATGGAACCCCGCTGTTGCAGATAATGTACAGTTCAATAGCATGCTCAAAGATTGCGATGCATATATTGCAACCGGCAGTAATAACAGTGCCCGTTATTTCGATTATTATTTTGGCCGCTACCTTTCTGTGATCCGGCGCAACCGTACTTCCGTTGCCATCCTCACCGGTATGGAAACAGCAGCAGAACTTTCTTTGCTGGCCGATGATATAATGATCTATTTTGGTTTGGGTTGCCGTAACGTAACGCAAGTGTACACCCCCAAAGATTATGATTTTGTTCCCCTGCTCACTGCCTTAAAAAAATACAGTTGGTTTTTCACCCATCATAAATACCGCAACAATTACGATTACCAGCTCGCTATTTATTTAATGAACAACAAGTACTATATGACCAACGATTGTATTGTACTGGTTGAAAACAGCAACCCCTTCTCTCCTATTGGTACATTGCATTATAGTTTTTATGAAAATGCTGATGAGGTGTACACTCAATTGCAAAACAGCAAAGAAGTACAGGCCATTGTTGGGGTAAAGGGTTTAGCTTTTGGCCAGGCACAACAACCTTCCTTAATGGACTATGCAGATGGAGTTGATGTAATGGAATTTTTGTTAAGGTTGTAACGTTCTTTATGAGTCCATGTTTGTATGACGAAGCAATCTACTTTACTAGAAAGAAGTTGTTGATACCAGCAGTAGTTCCTTGTGGCATGGCCTGTTGCGTCGCAATCCTTTCACAGTAAGGTTTTCATAGCAACAAACAGCCATGATAACTCACTTGCCTTTTCGCAATTTTTAAAACTGCTGTTCTATTAATTTACTTTTTTAATTAGCTGGTGAGTTGTTATCATTCCATCCTGGTTAATCCTGATGGTATAAAAACCGGGCGACCATTCTTTGGAAACTACAGGTATCAGGCTTGTTCCTGAACTTATATTTCTTGTGAATTTTTTTACTTTTCTGAAGTGCACATCAAACACTGTTCGCTCTGCAATGCGTTGTTATGAATTGCAGCGTTTTGAAAACAATTACTCATTCTTCAACTCAATTGTAAACTCGGCATATTCACCTTCATTGGATTCAACTTTCACTTGGCCCTGGTGTGCTTTCATAATTTCGTAACTTAATGATAAACCAAGTCCGGTTCCTTCTCCTGTTGGTTTGGTGGTGAAAAAAGGT
Source organism: Lacibacter sp. (assembly GCA_046593655.1). Taxonomy (GTDB): domain Bacteria; phylum Bacteroidota; class Bacteroidia; order Chitinophagales; family Chitinophagaceae; genus Lacibacter. The sequence continues at coordinate 20,815 of JBKJNM010000003.1, forward strand.
TGGAATATTTTTCCAATATATTTTTCAGCAATACCAAGTCCGTTATCACGGATAATGATTTTTATTATGTCGTCTTCCTTTTGTGTTGACACATTTATTGCGGGCACATAATCAGCAATATTCTTTTTAGATTTTTCAATGACAGAGTAAAAGGCATTGTTATAAATATTCATCAACACACGCCCAATATCCTGGGGCACCATATTAATTTTTTCAATTGTTTGATCAAAGCTTGAGTTGATGATGACATGTACTGCTTTATCTTTTGCCCGAAAGCCATGATAACTCAGTTTGATATATTCTTCGGCTAACAGATTAACATCACTGAGGATGGCTTCGCTGCTGTTACTATGCGAATGTTGCAAGAGATTCTTAACAATATTATCTGCCCGTTTGCCATGATGATTGATTTTATTTAAATTCTGAACTACATCTTCGAGCAGCAAATTGATCTCTTCTTTATTGGGTGATTCTTTTTCGGTTGCCATCAACTCTTTTATCTCCAGCAGGAGTTCGGTATTGATCTCTGCAAAATTATTGACGAAGTTCAACGGATTTTGTATTTCATGGGCAATACCCGAAGCCAGTTCGCCCAGCGATGCCATTTTTTCTTTTTGCAGTAATTGCATCTGGCTGAGTTTTAAATCAGTGAGTGCAACTTGGAGGTTTTCTTTTTGTTCTGTTAATTCAACTGTTCGTTCTTTCACCCTGTCTTCGAGTTTGAGATTCTGTTCCATTAAAGCCTGTTGCTGTTGCTCATGAATGGCCTGCAGATTCTTGTGATATTGCAGTTTTTTGCGCTGGTTGCTGATAAAAGCAATCAAAAAACTGCTGAACAGAAATACCATGGCTGAGATGCCAATGATAACCCTAGACTGTAAGCTGATGTCGAGGAGATTCATAAAAAGCTTTGGTTATAAAGATGCATAATAAAATATAGGCAATATTATGAACGTACCAGATATTTTCTGCCAGCAGGCTGTCGTGGTTGATCATAGGAACGTAAAATAGAAAAACAAAAAAGTTCACCACCACATAAATGCTGAGACCGGTAACGATCCAGAAATCAGATCCGCTGCTCATATCATCTGTTTCATTTCGCAATTTTGCAAGGTAATAAAGCATGCAGTAAATCAACAATAGGTAAGCTTCAGCCGATAGTAAATTGCCGCTTAAATGTTGGGGGTTGCCAAAATTTTCAACTACAGTGAAATTAATAATGAAGATCAAGACTGAAAGAATGAGCAAGAGCTGCCTGATACCGGTAAAAGAAGTTTGATGCAGTGCTACAAAAAAATAACTGAAACAGATAAACCGGATGATTGAATGCACATTGTACAATGGATTATTACTTTGCATCCACGCTGGCAACCATGCTTTATAATCAGCAATAATATTTCCTGTTACATTCAGGAGCAGGGCAACAAACAGGTAGATGATAACCGGTTTTAAATAACCGGGCTGATGGTTTTTGAACAACAAAAAAAATAAAGGAATCAGCAAGGCCCACACTTCCGACCAATCCAGTATAATTCTTACTATTTCATTCATGTTTATTCGAATATGTTCCTGTAAACTATGTGATGCTTATCTGAACGCTGTATGCCCGTGAAACTATTTGCTGGGATGCTTGATAAATAGAAATTTACAGCTTATCTTTTACAGACTCAAATATTCACTCCTTTTTATTCATTACAAAACCATCATTATGAGCAAGAAATTTTTAATACGAATGCAATCATTTGTCGGTTTGTTTCTGTTACTTGTTATATCCTGTAACAATCCTGAAACTGATGCTGCAAAAACGGATACTCCTGACTCAGCCGCAGTAGTGGCACCTGCCGGAGCCCCAGGTAAATTAGATACATTATGGATGGAAGCAGGAGCTTTTGCGGCTCTCAATCAGCGACTAACCTTTAGGTTTTATGTAGCTGCAAGTTCCTTTACGTTGCATGGATGGTTAGGTACAAATTTCAATAATAAACCCGCTGATGTAAAACTGTCAACAGGAAGACAAAGTCCTATACTATATGGAGTAGGTAGTTATTTTGGAAACTTACAACTTTCTCCCAACGATTTGAATGCTATTCAACGTGTTCTTACTAGTACCAATTCAAAATATGTTGTATTTGGACCCTCAAATCCAACAACCGGTAGCGATGCAGGACAAATTGTTTATAATGTTTTTGTTGCGAAGGATGATCCGGGTAATTTATCTCCTGGTTTTGTTCACAAATTTTTAGTTGATCCTACCGGAATAAGTACAAACCCATCACCTCCAAAAAATAGTGAATAGAATGAAGAGTTGATTAAGCAGCTTTGTCCCTGTTGGTAAAATGCCAACAGGGATTTTTTTTATTCAAAAGTTGAGGCAACTTATCCCTTTGAAATAACTTTTAATTTTTGAGTTGGAAGCGGAGCTTTTTGTTTATCTATATTTTTTACTGTCTTAAATGGAGCATGTATCATTTTTCCATCGGGAAGTTCTGCTATATAACCATCCGCATTCACAGCTAAGGGAATAAGCACAGGATTGGCGGATTCTTGTGTTCCTGGTGGGATAACTATAGGATTTTTAAATTGTAAGTACACGGTAAGATCCTTAGGCGTAATAGCAGGAGCGGTTTTTACAACTTTGTTTACAAAAGGCCAGGGATCTAAAGCTCCTTCATTATTATATATACCAAAATGAAGATGTGCTGCTGTATGTGTTGCATTGCCTGTATTACCAATCAATCCTACTGTATCACCTTTTTTCACAGTTTGTCCATCCTGCACAAGTTGCTTGTGCAGGTGAGCATAATAAAGATGAATATTTCTATCTGCTACTTTCATCCAAACCGTTTTGCCCCCTAAACCTCCTTCATCTACTTTTGTAACATATCCATCTGCAGCAGCAATTGCCGGCGTTAATTTAGGCGCAAAAATATCAATGCCTTCATGAAGCCGCTTACCTGCATCCCTCGCATCACCCCAAAAACTTCCCGTTTTTGCTTTCGTGCCCGCTACCGGAAAACTTAAAGAAGGACCAACAGAAACTGAAAGATTGTAGCTGGCAGTATGGTAGAGGGCTGGTTGCAAACGTAAAATATAAGTGGCCGTTTCATCAGCTTCAAAACTCAGCGATGATTTTGCAGTGTCAGCAGACAATATATGCACATGACGGCTGCCTTCTAGTTTAAATACATCAGTATAAATAACAGTAGCTACACCGTTTTTTTTTGCTACCTCAACGGTAATTCTTTCACCTTGTTTAACACTGAACTGTAAAGCAAAAGCACGGAGTTTGTCTAAAGGAAAGTGACCTGCATGCCGGTAAGGTAATTGTATGGTGTAAGGTGATTGCAAAACGTTCTCAGATACAGCAACCCATTGCTTTCCAGCAGGGCTCTTCTCCACTTTATCAGCATATATTTCGTGTGCTGTTTTTTTACCAAATAGTTTGTTAACAGGATTACTGCAGGAAAGCAACAGCCATAAAACAGGCCATAATAAAAGTTTACAATTTTTCACGTGCATGGTTCCTCATTTACGCAAATTCAGAACCGGAAAATGTGAAGAAGATATTAACATTATAAGAAGAATTGCAAAGAGTTATCTTGAAACAAATGATAAATATGCATTGTAATAAAATGAAGCGCCGATTGAATAATAGATGACATGTATAAAACTGGTACACATTGTGCATAGAAAACAGGGAATGCATGTCATCTTGTAATATATGAACAATTCAACATTCAGGTAATTCATCTTTCATCAATTAAAATAATCAAATATGCAATGGCTTGGCAGAAGAGGCAGTTCTAATGTAGACGACCGTCGTGGACTTTCGGGAGGTGGAATAGCAGCTGGTGGCGGCGTTTTAAGCGTTATTATTTATCTTATTTATTCTTTTTTAGGGGGGGGCGAAGTGGATCCCTCGCAACTTCCACAACTTGTACCTCAGGCCAATCAAAGACCTCTTACACCTGAAGAACAAAAGGCTGATGATGAAAGAGCGCAATTTGTAAAAGTTGTGCTTGCAGAAACAGAAGATGTATGGAACAAGTTGTTTGCTGAAACAGGCAACCGTTACACTGAACCTACTTTGGTTTTATTCAGGGGCGCTGTTTCTTCAGCTTGTGGTAATGCAAGTGCAGCTTCAGGGCCTTTTTACTGTCCCCCGGATAATCAGCTTTATATCGATTTGTCATTTTACCAGGACTTACAAAACAGATTCAATGCGCCCGGTGATTTTGCCATGGCTTATGTAGTAGCACATGAAGTAGGCCATCATATACAAAACCTCAATGGAACCGTTTCAAAAATGAATGAACTTCGGGGAAGGGTTAGTGAAAAAGAAATGAATCGTTATTCAGTGATGATGGAATTACAGGCTGATTTTCTTGCAGGTGTATGGGCTCATCATACACAAAAAATGAAAAACATACTTGATGAAGGAGATATTGAAGAAGCACTTAATGCTGCAAATGCTATTGGAGATGACAGGCTTCAAAAACAAACTACCGGTCAAGTAATGCCCGATGCTTTTACCCATGGAACTTCTGCACAAAGAATGTATTGGTTCAAAAAAGGTTATGAAACAGGAGATATCAAACAAGGAAATACTTTTACTGACCCCAGCTTATAAAAAAGATGGGAAATATATTCCCCATCTTACAACAAAATTAGTATTTGCAACTTCCTATAATTAAATACTGCTTTAACCAGTTTAATGATTTATTACTTATTTAGTTAATGTAGAGGGATACAGATGGGCCGTTTTTATTTGTTGCTGTGTGTTTACTTTCCCTTGCCGGGCAGGAGTTGTTGCCGGGGGATTACATTGCCCTAATGCATAATAAATAACAATAAATATAAGGATAGTACTTAAACATCCACCTCCCAATTTTTTTGCTCCAAAACCTGCTATCAAAGCTTTTAACCAATTTTGCATACAATAATTTTAAACATTAATAAATATATACCATTTTAAATTAATTTCCCATTATGATTACAACTACTTTGTAAAAAAAAAGCAGTTCCTAAAAGAATCTTTTGCTTACATGTTAAACCATCTTCATTTACATATTTTTATCTTTCTTCTTATCAGCCTCTTCTTTCGTTTCTTCATCGTCTTTTTCTACACCTTCTTTAATGTTTTGCATAATTGAAGATACAGGTCCTTCCATGTTTTCCTGAGGATCGGTTGTGTGCAATGTTTCCGGATCAGGTTCTATTGCTGATATTTTTTTATCTGCATCCTTTTTTTGTTTATCTGATTCATTTGCCATAAAAATGATATTTAGTATGATTGAAATATTCAAATTTGGGGCCGTTATTCACTTGTGCATTTTTATACTTGTATTTTTAAAAGCCTTCGTTTGGCACAGTTTTTTATACATATAAATTGATATTATTCTTAACATCTAAACAAATAACTTATGGACAAGATGGAAGTTAAAGGAAACTGGAATGAGTGGAAAGGAAAACTCAAACAAAAATATGCTGACTTAACAGATGATGACCTTACCTATGAGGAGGGAAAAGATGAAGAACTATGGGGACGAATTCAGAAAAAAACAGGTCAAGCTAAGGACGATTTGGTTCAATGGCTCAAAGGCCTCGGCTAAAGTATGTTTAATTAAATATTATCTGGATTTTAATTCGCATCGAGTGTTGGTTTTTGGTTTAATTGCTTCTACGAATTATTTAATATAGTTCGTAGAAGCATTTTCTTTTTATAAGCGGGGGAAATATAAAAAATTGAAACCGTTTGATTATACGCAGGCTATGGCTAAATCGTTCCTTCAATTGAATCGTCGATGGTTTGACCAATGGCTGCACCTACCAGTCTTTTTATCAACGCTATTGGCATTGCATGTTTGGTATCCCAGTAATAACCATGTACAGGCACTACTTTAATAACGGAAATTCGTGGATCTTCTTTTCCTTGTGTAAACCAGGTCTTTAAAATGGGATCCCATAATTCATTGATTATAGTCTGATCCTGGTTAATGCTGGCTGTACCATAGAGCGTTAAAAAATCAGAATAGTGCGAGCCTTGAAACAACAGTTGAATTGAATGATCTATTTCAATTTCGGCATTTAAATGGCTATCGTTTGCACTTAAGAACCAAAGGTTGCCTGCATCATCTATCTTTTGTACAGCCATCGGTCTTGTGGAAAAACTTTCATTTGATTTTATCTTCGTGCAAAAAAAACCGGTCTTTGCTTTTTCCACCAACTCTTTCATTTTTTTAATGCTTTCTTCGCCAACAAGATCTTCACGATTATCTTCGGATTAATTTTTATTAATACTGTTCATAATTGAAAATTTTAACTACAACTTCAAATATGAATCCAATCATGATCATTTATTTGATGGAAAAAAGAAACCTTTTTGTTGGAGATATACAAGTCTCTTAACGAGCGTTTTTAAACAAAACATCCTTTCTAAAAAAAGGAATGGCATTACCGGGTAAATTGTTTCCCTGCAATTAGGGTTAAAACGCTACAAAAGTTTTTATTTCAGATACTTTCAGTGACCTTTTATAGGATTGAGACATACAAATCCTCCACTTTTTTTCTTGCCCACGGCGTTTTACGCAGGAACGTTAAGCTCGATTTAATACTGGGATTGCTGTTGAAACAATTGATACGGATGAGTTGCCCTAATTCTGCCCATCCGAAATGAGTTACCAGTTCATTTAAAATTGCCTCTAATGTTTTGCCATGCAATGGATCATTGGATGGGTTCATCGATTATAATAGTTTGAATGAAGGATTGATTCAACTGTAAAGATCAGAAAAAACCATACCTATTCAACAATGATTTTTTGATATTGAAGAAACAAAGATGTCGATTATCTTCTTTTGAAAGCTATTTTCCCGGTTTGTAAAGAAGAGTAAATCCTGAACTGCCATTACCAAAATTGGGCAACAATCGAAGTTTTGCAGTGGCAAAAGTTTTATTCTTATGCAAATGAGGAATTAATACCCCTACTAATGACCCTATTGTTACACCTACAATTACATCAGTTCTGAAATGATACCCACCCTGCATTCGAAAGAGGCCAGTGGCTGTTGCTGCACCCCCTGCAATGGTATAAAGTATCCATTTATTTTTCATATTAGGATGATAGTCTGAAAAAACTTTTGCAGTAAAAAAAGTAGCGGTAGCAACCAATGCAGGATGACCCGCAAAAAAAGAATTTTTAATATTGCCGCTCGTTCTTGCACCAATAGGAGCATCTGGGTTATATGCATATGGTCGAAAACGATTTGCAATCATGGCAGAAGAAGTATAGAGCACACCGGTTGTGCCCATAGCTTCAAAAAATAACAACCCTACCTTTAATCCGTCCTTCCGTATGTTTTTGTCAAGCAATAATACCAATGGAAGTGGCATACTACCATAAAAGAAGATATCGCTGTTACTGTTTGCTGTTGTGGAGTAATTATAAGTTACCGGCCTGTCGAAACTGTTAACATCATTTCTGTTCAATGCAAGAATTTCTGCTTCGGGTACTTTATCTCTTCCATATATTATACTCATGCCATATATCGTATATGTAGCAAAGGCCGCCGTTACAGGAATATCAACCCATGGTTTAATCTTGTAAACTTGCATTTTTTCGTTCGATTTTGAAACTCCTGATGTTACTATCGCAACTCGGCTGTCAGTTGGTGTTACAACTACAATTGTGGTATCGGTGACTTGAGCATTTAAGTCAAATAAACAAAAACAGGAAATCAAAATAATATAGAGCACTCTTTTCATAAATATATAAATTTTTCTAGTGAACAAAATTGTTGCTAATGGAAATCAATTTTAGACTATTCAATTTGCTATTTTATCAATTGATCCAAGCCGGAACGACGGTTGGTTGTGCTTTTAATCGTTCGGCAATACGACGGTAACGATCGGCGAGCGTACATAAATATTCCTGTGCTTTGGCAGCATAGTCTTTCAGGCCCGTAATGTTGGCTATTTTCCACTGATCGGTTAAGTGATTAATAATATCCGCATAGTCGAATGTTGTGTAAATACCCATTTTTTCTGATATCAATGAAAAACGGGTAAACAAACTATCAGTTGTTGCATGATCCATTAATAAAGCCGGCATGGTGATTTGTTTTTTCATCATTGTTTCAAATGCAAGAAGGGCTCCGTCAGGATCCAGTTCAAATATTTTCGACATAAAACTTTTATACGCCTTCTCATGCCTGGCTTCATCACCCGCAATTGTTTTGCAGATTCTTGACAATGTATCATCGCCTGCTTTTGCTGCAAGCTTGCCCGTATTAACATGTGCTATTTTGGTGGCCCGTTCTTGAAACGAAGTATAGATCATAGCCTGGTATGGATCCTGTTCGGCTTTTGAATCAAACCCATTGGTTATTAAATTGTGAATGGTGATTTCCACTTGTTTCATATCGGCCCTGCCAGATAGATACAAGTACTTGTTCAACAGATCACCATGACGGTTTTCTTCGGCTGTCCATGACCGTGACCATTGAACCCATCCATTATCACTTGCCATATTTCCTTCTTCATTCACTCCCTTTAATAAATTAAAAAAAGATTGATAATTTGGTAAGGCTTCTTCCGTAATCATATTGCCCACCAAAGAACTGATCACTTCTGCAGGGATGGCTTCCGTTCTTTTTCTTAGTAATACTACCTGTTCAAGCGCATCCTTTTGAGTCATATCAGGTAAGAAATCAGTTGGCTGCCAGCATTGCTGGGGATCAACGAGGTAATCATTTACGGCCTGTGCTGCTATATGTTGTAACCCTGCTATAACCGCAGCGTTTTTTCCCAATTCGTTTTTTTGTGTGTTCATTCAGAACCTTATTTTTTAATTTTTTATTTGGTATAAAATTACCCGAATTTACATTCGTATGGTGAATTTATAATATATAACAGTTTACTATAAAATTGGATTAATTTTTCTTTCAGGATGTTATAGCATTCTTTCAAAAGCTTATATAATTCACAGAAAAATCATGTTTAACAATAGTGGCAAGTCTCCAAAAATCATTTTTTAAGTGGTACTACTTAATACAATTAACGCATTCTGTTCATATTTAAAAGATATAGTGGTGAATGTGTGAAACATTCAAATGACACCATTACTTTTACTATGTGAATCGAAAGATTCAAATATCCAACCCTAAAAACCAAGAAAATCCAATTGAGGTCCGTTGCAATCACGCCTCTATGAAAACCAAAAGGCTTCTGTACCCAAGGATAGTAAACCAAGTAACAGAAAAATTTGAAGCCAAATAGAACCCCCGTAGTAATACGGGGTTTTTTACTACAATGAGAGACTGCGATTAGAATACTTCAAACATGAATTTATTCTCTTGCTTCTTCCAGGTCGTCATGATTATCGCCACCAAGGCTATAATAATTATTTTCTTCGTCTTCTTCACCAATGGCTTCATTGCTGTCGTCGAGTTCAGCACCGGGGATATCCAGATCATCGCCAGTTTGATCTATTTCAAAATCCTTTTCATTCATTATACCGTCTGATTCATTGTCATCAAGCAAAGAATTGTCATCGGGGTTTAGATTTTGTTCTTTTTTTCCTTTATTATAAATATCATCCTCCGGATTGTAGTGTAGCGATGCCGGCAAGTCCTTCTTTTGATCATCTGGCAGGGGCAATGTATTTTTTTCCATTGTTGAATCTTGAATGATTATAAGCTTTATGTACAAAGTAACACTTGCTAATTATGTGCCTAAGTTACAGTTATTCCAACATACTCTTCCAAAGCTTTGCCACTGCGGCATTACAGTCTATTAAGATGCTGCAGGGCTGTTTTTATCATTACATTTCGTGTAAAAAATACCTCGTTTCAATACTTAGAGTCGTATAACTACTACAAATTTCACGTAAAAGAAATACGATATAAATGAGTGTGTTCACTACAAAAGTTTTCCTTAACATGTCGTTTCTTTGTAGAGTAAATCACAAGTAATTAAACATTCGAATAAAAAAAATATTATAAAAGCAGGGATTCTAAACGGGAACCCCACTTAAAATAAATCGGCTCATTTCTCTATATCCAATTACCCTAATAAAAACTCAAAATGAAAAGCTACGTACTCTTCGCACTAATCCTGCTTGCATCCTGTACCAAAAGTTCAATCAATCAAACTTCATCTCTTCAACCAACCAATAAACAGAGTTGTGATTTTGGGATGACCTCTTTCAATCTTGTTAAACGTTCATCTGTCAACATCGGTAATGAAGTTCCGCTTCGCAGAAGAACAACGGCTGGAAACGGCACAACAAATGCTACTGGTGGCACAGGAGTTATTTATCTTGATTTTAATGGCGCAACAGTTACAGGAACTTCATGGAATTGGGCAGGCGATATTCAATGCGCTCCTGCCAACTTAACTGTTGATGCAATGAATCAAATCGTTGATCGTGTAACTGACGATTTTAGTCCCTTTAATATTATTGTTACAACAGATGAAGCTTTCTTCAATGCTTCTTCTGCAAAAAAGACCAGGGTTATCGTAACAGAATCATGGGAATGGTATGGTCAAGCAGGTGGTGTTGCATTTATCGGCACATTTACTGCAGGATCAACTACTCCGTGTTTTGTTTTTTCTTCTTTATTGAATTATTCTACCAAAGCCATTGCAGAAGCTGTTTCGCATGAATCGGCTCATACAATTGGTTTATACCATCAGTCGTCTTACGATACCAATGGAACAAAAACTTCTGAATACAACAGCGGCCAGGGCACTGGTGAAACTGGATGGGCTCCGATCATGGGAAATTCTTATTCTAAAAATTTATCACTCTGGCATAAAGGTTCAAGTTCAAATGGAGCGAATGCCATACAGGATGATATCGCTGTAATCAAAAATGTTGTGGGTAATGTAACGGATGATTATTCCAATACAGTTTCGGGAGCAGTACCCGTTTCAACGTCATTGAATGCAGTTATTAATAACTCAACAGATGTAGATTTCTTTTCGGTAAATCTTAGTGTTTCAACAACTGTTGCAATTACTCCTTTTAATGTAGGGCTAAGCAATGCAGGTTCAAATGTAGACCTGATTTTAAAAGTTTACACCAGCCAGGGTAGTTTAATTACAACAATTGATTATGCAGGCCTTTTGAATGCTTCAACTGTTCTTGCAGCAGGAAGCTATTATATTTCGGTTGGCAGTATTTCTAATTCATATACGACCACTTATGGCATGGCGGGCAAATACACTATTAGCCTGAACTAACTTCTTACCTTTAATACCGGCCATGCTTTACAACTTTACTGTTGGAGAGCATGGCCTTTTCATTTTTATTCTGTTGATATTATACTATTAAAAGTTTTTTGCATAATACCTATTTATTATCGTACTGTCTTTTTTTAATACTACAATACATTACCACTCTTTAATAAACTTCCCGGTTTTATACAAGTCTCTTTTATTTGAATGAGTTTTTCATTCATCCTTTTTTTTGAATGGTTCATTCATTGATGAGAGATAACGTGTGTAGTTGTTAGTTCGGGAACGTAATTTATTTCTGTAGGAACAGTTTCAAACTTATATATTACAACTTATGGAATGAATGGTAAATACAACATCCATATCAATTAATTCAATGCCTAGAGTTTAGAGCTAACAAAGAATCAAATATCAAAGCATAAATCGATAACCTTACTTTGGCATCTCATCTGTTTCCATATCCGTTTCTTCGGCAGTGGGTTTGGGATAATCGTTATTGACTTGCTGTTCAAAATCTTTTTCATCTTTTTGATTACGCCATACCAGGAAAATAATCAGGATAATAGCGGCAATTCCAACCACAATAATAACCGTCCAATTCATATAATGAGTTTATCTGTAAGTTAACCTGAATTTCTTTCTGTACATATTAAGTTTTCTTCACCAACAATTTCCGTTAAAACACCCTTTCAGGCAGTATGGAATTGCTGTATTTTTATGGAAGTAAATTAAAATGCCGTTGCTGATCGACCTATCCATTTTTCTCATAGTCAATAGTTGGTAATAAGAAGTCCTGTACATACAGGGCTTCGTTGCCTGATAGTGCAGGGTAAATAAATAAGCTTCTTTTGTGTTATACCTGTTGTCTATCAAAAACAGGCAAATCATATAAGCTGAACAGTTGATTATCTTTTTTCTCCCATCCATAGGTGTAACTGCCATTGCTGATCACAAGGTATGGTACAGGAACCGATACATGATAACGCATGAGTTGCGCCAATACTTTTTCATGCAGCTCCACCCCCATTGCTTTACATTCAATCATCATCCAGGGTTGATGATGAATGTCATAAATCAATACATCAAATCTTTTCCTCACTTCACCCAGGCTGATCTCTTTTTCAACAGCAATTAAAGCAGCCGGGTAATGTTTTATTTGAATGAGATATTGAATGATGTTTTGCCTCACCCATTCTTCGGGAGTCAACCGAAGCCATTGTTTTCGTAAACCATCAAATATAATTTCCTTACCATCTTCCTCTTTAATCTGGAAAGCCGGAGCCGGAAAATCAACTTTTATCATTGCTCAAAAGTAATTGATTAATTTAGCTGAATTTAATAAACGAAGATGAAAACAAAAGAAGACATCGTTAAGAACTGGCTGCCACGTTATACCGGCAAACAATTAAAAGAATTTGGTGAATATATCTTGCTCACCAATTTCAGTAATTATATAAATATGTTTGCGGAATGGAACAGTGTTGAAATTATTGGTTTGGATAAACCTATGCAATGTGCTACTGCCGAAGGCATTACCATTATCAACTTTGGTATGGGTAGCGCCACTGCCGCAACCGTCATGGACCTCCTGTCAGCCATACAACCAAAAGCAGTTTTATTTTTAGGGAAATGCGGTGGATTAAAATCAAAGAACAAGATTGGCGATCTTATTCTTCCTATTGCTGCCATACGTGGCGAAGGTACAAGTAATGACTATTTCCCAGCGGAGGTTCCTGCACTTCCATCTTTTGCATTGCAGAAGGCAGTATCAACCACTATCCGTGATTATGATAGTGATTACTGGACAGGCACAGTTTATACAACCAATCGCAGAGTATGGGAACATGATCAGGAATTTAAAACCTATCTCGAAAAGATTCGTGTAATGGCCATCGATATGGAAACAGCTACTATTTTTACGGTAGGTTTTTATAATCATATTCCAACAGGTGCTTTATTATTGGTAAGTGATAGCCCTATGACACCTGAAGGTGTAAAAACAGAAGAGAGTGATAAAAAAGTAACTTCTCATTTTGTTGAGAACCACATCAGGATCGGTATTGATTCATTAAAGCAATTGATCAATAACGGCAATACGGTCAAACATCTGAGATTTGAAGAATAATGAGTGCTTTACTTCATATCAAGGACCTTGAAATTGAATTTAAAACAGAAGATGGATGGATCAAAGCCATCCATGGCATTTCATTCAGTGTTATTAAAGGTGAAACAGTTGCTGTTGTTGGAGAATCAGGATCGGGCAAATCTGTTACAGCACTTTCTTCCTTGCGTCTATTGCCTCAACCTCCTGCTCATTATCCAAAAGGAGAAATCTACTTTACAAAAAAAGATGGAACAAAAATCAATTTACTAAACGCTTCGCCGGTACAACTCCAAACCATCCGTGGCAATGAAATAGCCATGATCTTTCAGGAACCGATGTCATCGCTAAACCCTGTATTCAATTGTGGAAGCCAGGTGATAGAAGCTATTCAACTGCATCAAAAAGTAAGTAAAGAAGAAGCCAGGAAACGAACAGTGCAATTATTTGAAAAGGTAAAGCTACCCAACCCGGCGCTGATGCTGAAACGTTATCCGCATCAACTAAGCGGTGGACAAAAACAAAGGGTGATGATTGCCATGGCCATGAGTTGCAATCCATCCTTGTTAATTGCTGATGAACCCACTACTGCATTAGATGTAACGGTACAGAAAACCATCCTGCAACTCATTAAAGAATTGCAACAGGAAACCGGCATGGGTGTTTTATTTATAACACATGATTTAGGTGTGGTGCATGATATTGCAGATAAAATTGTGGTGATGTACCAGGGGGAAATTGTTGAGCAAGGCCCGGCACATGAAATTTTTACCCGACCTCAACATCCTTACACAAAAGCTTTACTGGCTTGCAGGCCAGCCTTGCATCCAAAAGGGAAACGGTTACCGGTGGTGAGTGATTTTATGGAAGTGGCAAATGAAAAGTCAAAAGTCGAAAGTGAAAACCCAAATTCCAATACACAAATTCCAAATTACCAATACCCAACTCCGCTTCTTCAAATTAAAAACCTCAACGTTTGGTTTCCTGAACAGAAAAAAATGTTTGGTAAAGCTTCTTCTTTTATTAAAGCAGTGAATGATGTAAGCTTTGATGTATTTGCAGGTGAAACATTAGGACTGGTAGGTGAAAGTGGTTGCGGAAAAACAACTTTGGGTCGGGCTTTGTTGCGGTTGGTTGAACCTACTTCCGGGAGCATTTATTTAAACGGAGAGAATATTCTCAGCAAATCTTTATCAGTTTTTAAAAAGCAGCGCAAAGATCTGCAAATTGTTTTCCAGGACCCTTACTCTTCACTTAATCCACGTATTAGAATTGGTGATGCTATTGCAGAACCAATGCTGGTGCATGGGCTTCAACCCAATCAGAAAAAAGCAAAAGAAAAGGTAATGGAATTGCTGGAGAAAGTAAATCTTACTACTGGCCAATATAATCGTTATCCACATGAGTTCAGTGGAGGCCAGCGTCAACGTATAGTTATTGCAAGGGCATTGGCTCTGCATCCGTCTTTTATTGTTTGGGATGAATCGGTTTCTGCTCTTGATGTAAGTGTACAAGCGCAGGTACTCAATCTTCTTTACGATCTTAAAAAGGAATTCAGCTTTACTTCTATCTTTATTTCTCATGACCTATCGGTGGTTCGTTATCTCTGCGACCGGATTATTGTCATGAACCAAGGCCGTATTGAGGAAACAGGGGCTGCCGATGATATTTATTACCGTCCAAAGACGTACTACACAAGACAATTACTGTCTGCCATCCCGGGTAAAGCCACAATGGTGGGTAGTAGTGGATAAGTTTCTGTGAAAATCCTCTGATTTCCTTACCTTTGCACGCATTAAAAAGTAACAGATTCAAACCCGGTGCTGTAAGACGGGGTTTGGAAGGGCCCTCTGAATTTTCGCCCCAAGACTGCGTTTGTATCTGTTACATAAATCTCTTATACGCAGCATGAAATTATCCCAGTTTACATTCGATCTACCGCTTAACCTCATTGCCCAAAACCCTACAAAAAAACGTGAAGACAGCCGTTTAATGGTGGTACACCGCAAAACAGGTCAAATAGAAAACCGCCAATTCCGTGACATTATGGAATACTTTGATGACATGGATGTATTTGTAGTTAACAACACAAAAGTATTTCCTGCACGTATGTATGGCCGCAAAGAAAAAACAGGTGCCAAGATTGAAGTGTTTCTTCTCCGTGAATTAAATAAACAAAATCGTTTGTGGGATGTGATTGTTGATCCTGCAAGAAAAATTCGTGTTGGTAACAAATTATATTTTGGCGAGACAGAAGAGCTGGTAGCCGAAGTAATTGATAACACGACTTCACGTGGACGTACCATACGCTTTTTGTTTGAAGGAACAGATGAAGAATTCCGCACTGTATTATACAACATGGGTGAAACCCCACTTCCCAAATACATTAAGCGCAAGCCCGATGAGGAAGATCGTGAACGTTATCAAACTGTATTTGCAAAACATGAAGGTGCAGTAGCAGCTCCAACTGCAGGTATGCACTTCAGCCAGGAATTGATTAAACGTTTGGAAATAAAGGGTGTACGTTTTGCAGAAGTAACCTTGCATACGGGTCTTGGAACATTCCGCCCTATTGAAGTAGAAGATCTCAGCAAACATAAAATGGATGCTGAATATTATAAGATAGATGAGTTTGCATGCAAGATTGTAAACAAAGCAAAAGAAGGCAGGAACCGCATCTGTTCAATTGGTACTACTACTATGCGTGCATTGGAAACATCCTTTACCGCACAAAAGTTATTAAAACCAAATGAAGGCTGGACCAATATTTTTATTCATCCTCCTTACAATTTTAATATTGCAGATTCATTAGTAACGAATTTTCACTTGCCTAAAACAAGTTTGCTGATCATGACCTGTGCATTTGCCGGTTACGATTTAACAATGGAAGCATATAAAAAAGCAATTAAAGACAAATACCGTTTCTTCAGCTATGGAGATGCGATGCTGGTGATCTAATTATACAATCCCTCTCCCAGCCGAGAGGGATTTTTTCTTTTAACCACGAAGACAAAAAGACTGAAAGCATAACAAAGAATTTTCTTCGTGTATTTTGCGCCTTAGCGGCTTGGTGGTCAAAACATATTTATCATGAATAGCAAAACAGCAAAAGAATCTTTTATTATCATGACGGAGTTGGTACTTCCTAACGATACCAATGTGTTTGGAAATTTAATGGGTGGCCGACTGATGTACTGGATGGATATTGCTTCTGCATTAGCCGCAGGTAAACATTGTAATTCTCCTGTTGTAACCGCCAGTGTAGATAATATCTCTTTTGAAAATCCAATCAAACTTGGAAACGTAGTGCACATTGAAGCCAAAGTAACCAGAGCATTTAACAGTTCTATGGAAGTGCATATAAAAGTGTGGGGCGAAGATACCACACAACAATACCGTTATAAAAGCAACGAAGCGTATTATACATTCGTTGCGCTTGACCCTAACCGAAAGCCCAGACATGTTGCGCAGCTCATTCCTGAAACAGAAGAAGAACAAAAATTATTTGATGGCGCTTTACGGCGTCGGCAACTTAGGTTAATCCTTGGTGGCAAAATGAAAGCAAAGGATGCAGCCGAATTGAGGGCATTGTTTGTAGAAGAGTAAATGCTACTGAACTTTTTATGGAATAAAAAACGATGAAAAATCTTCAAACAGGTAAAATGTCAGTAGATGTGGATGGTTAAACTAATTAAAATCAAATTCAGGTTATGGAAAAAACAAATTGGAATAATATTCCTGTAGAACAGGTGAATGAGAAAATGAAAAGACAATTCATTCATGGAGAAAAAATAATGATTGCCAAAATGGAATTTGAAGATG
>JBKJNM010000089.1:0-99527 GCA_046593655.1 Lacibacter sp.
GACCTGCTCGGCATCCAGATTCAATCTTTTAAAGAGTATTTTCAATTAGAAACTACTCCCGATAAGCGTAACATTGAAGGGTTATTCCGAGTGTTCAAGGAAAATTTTCCAATTACAGACACCCGTAACATTTTTGTACTGGAGTTCTTAGATTATTTTATTGATCCCCCCCGTTACTCTATCGACGAGTGTATGGAGCGTGGATTAACATATGCGGTTCCTCTCAAAGCCAAACTGCGTTTGAGCTGTAACGATGAGGAGCATGTTGATTTCCAAACCATCGTTCAGGATGTATTCCTCGGAAACATCCCTTACATGACTCCCCGTGGTACATTTGTTATCAACGGTGCTGAGCGTGTAGTGGTATCTCAATTACACCGTTCACCTGGTGTATTCTTCGGTCAATCAATTCACCCCAACGGAACAAAGATCTACTCTGCAAGAGTTATCCCGTTCAAAGGTGCGTGGATGGAATTTGCAACAGACATTAATAATGTGATGTATGCTTACATCGATCGTAAGAAAAAATTCCCTGTAACTACATTGTTACGTTCCATTGGCTTTGAAACAGATAAGGATATTCTTGAACTGTTTGGTATGGCCGATGAAGTGAAAACAGATAAAAAATCTCTTGCAAAATACGAAGGCAAAAAATTGGCAGCCCGTGTACTCCGTAGCTGGGTTGAAGATTTTGTTGATGAAGATACAGGTGAGGTTGTAAGTATTGAACGTAACGAAGTTGTATTAGAGCGTGACTCTATTCTTGATGCTGAAGCCATTGATATGATCAGCGAAATGGAAGTGAAGAGCATCTTTATACAAAAAGAAGAAGTGAGTGGTGATTTCGCCATTATCTATAACACCTTAAATAAAGATACTTCTAACAGTGAGTTGGAGGCTGTACAGCATATCTATCGTCAATTGCGTGGTGCTGATGCTCCTGATAATGAAACTGCACGTGGTATTATTGATAAATTATTCTTTAGTGATAAACGTTATGATCTGGGTGAAGTTGGTCGTTATAAAATCAACCGTAAACTTGGATTGAACTTCCCTATTGAGAAGAAGGTATTAACAAAAGATGATATCATCTCCATCATTAAATACCTGGTAAGGTTAACCAATGCCAAGGCTGATATTGATGATATTGATCACTTAAGCAACCGTCGTGTTCGTACAGTAGGTGAGCAGTTGTATGCACAGTTTGGTGTAGGTCTTGCACGTATGGCAAGAACGATACGTGAAAGAATGAACGTACGTGATAATGAGGTATTTACTCCGGTTGATCTGATCAATGCAAGAACATTGTCATCAGTGATCAACTCTTTCTTTGGTACTTCACAGTTATCTCAGTTCCTTGATCAAACAAATCCACTGAGTGAGATCACGCATAAGCGTCGTATCTCCGCACTCGGGCCAGGTGGTTTGAGTCGTGAAAGAGCAGGCTTCGAGGTGCGTGATGTTCATTATTCTCATTATGGTCGTTTGTGTACCATTGAAACTCCTGAAGGTCCAAACATTGGTTTGATCTCTACTTTATGCGTTCACGCCAAAGTAAATGATATGGGTTTCATTGAAACACCTTACCGTAAAGTAGATGATGGAAAAGTGAATATGAAATCATTGACTTACCTGAGTGCAGAAGAAGAAGATACAGCAAAAATTGCGCAGGTAAATATTGCGGTAGATGAAAAAGGTCACATCATTGAAGATAAAGTGCGTTCAAGAGAAAGCGGTGATTTCCCGATTCTTGAAAAAGCAGAGGTAGAATATATGGACGTAGCACCTAACCAGATTGTTGGTTTGAGTGCATCGTTAATTCCGTTCCTTGAGCATGATGATGCCAACCGTGCATTGATGGGTAGTAACATGCAACGCCAGGCGGTTCCGTTGGTGCGTCCGCAGGCTCCAATCGTTGGTACAGGCTTAGAAGGAATGGCTGCAAGAGATTCACGCATTCAATTGAATGCTGAAGGAAAAGGAGTGGTAGAATATGTTGATGCCAACGAAATTCATGTTCGTTACGAACGTAATGAAGAACAACGTTTGGTAAGTTTTGAAGAAGACCTGAAAATCTACAAACTCACCAAGTTTATTAAAACAAACCAGAGTACCTGTATTAACCTGATGCCTGCTGTATTAAAAGGACAGGCTGTAAAAGAAGGCGACTTCCTTACAGAAGGTTACGCAGTAAAGAATGGTGAACTGGCATTGGGCCGTAACCTGAAAGTGGCGTTCATGCCCTGGAAGGGTTACAACTTTGAAGATGCCATTGTAATTAATGAAAAAGTTGTAAAAGAAGATTTGTTTACTTCCATTCATGTTGATGAATTTGAACTGGAAGTTCGTGATACCAAATTGGGTGAAGAAGAATTGACTCCGGATATTCCTAACGTAAGCGAGGAAGCAACAAAAGATTTGGATCAGAATGGTATCATTCGTATTGGTGCTGCTATAAAAGAAGGTGATATCTTAATTGGTAAGATCACTCCTAAAGGAGAAAGCGATCCAACTCCTGAAGAGAAGTTGTTGCGTGCCATCTTTGGTGATAAAGCCGGTGATGCAAAAGATGCTTCTTTGAAAGCTCCAAGTGGAACGGAAGGTGTGGTGATTGATAAAAAATTATTCCAACGTGCCAAGAAGGATAAGAATGGTAAGATCCGTGAAAAAGCACTGCTGGAAAAAATTGAAAAGATCCACGAAAAGAATACAACCGATTTGCTGGATGTATTATTGAGCAAATTGTTATCTCTCCTGCAAAGCAAAACTTCAGCAGGTGTTAATAACAACTTTGGCGAATCATTGATTGGCAAAGGAGCTAAGTTCAATCAAAAGAATCTTGCAACAATTGACTATGCAAACGTTAACCCGTTAGGCTGGACAAATGATGCAACAACTGACGAATGGATCAACCAGTTGTTACATAACTACAATATTAAGTTTAACGAAGAGTTGGGCCGTTACAAGAGAGAGAAATTTAATATTTCCATTGGTGATGAATTACCTGCAGGTGTATTGAAGCTTGCAAAAGTTTATCTCGCTGTAAAGCGTAAACTGAAAGTGGGTGATAAAATGGCGGGTCGTCATGGTAACAAAGGTATTGTGGCAAGAATCGTTCGTCAGGAAGATATGCCATTCCTTGAAGATGGAACTCCTGTTGATATTGTATTGAATCCATTAGGTGTGCCAAGCCGTATGAACCTCGGGCAGATTTATGAAACTGTTCTTGGATGGGCTGGTGAAAAACTCGGTGTTAAATTCGCAACTCCAATCTTTGATGGTGCTACTGTTGAAGAAATTGCCAATCATATTGAAGAGGCAGGATTACCAAAGTTTGGCCATACATTTTTATATGATGGTGAAACAGGTGAACGCTTTCACCAGAAAGCGACCGTTGGAATCATTTACATGATTAAACTGCACCACATGGTTGATGATAAGATGCACGCCCGTTCAATTGGACCATACAGCTTAATTACGCAACAACCGTTGGGTGGTAAAGCACAGTTCGGTGGCCAGCGTTTTGGTGAAATGGAAGTTTGGGCATTGGAAGCATACGGTGCATCCAACATCTTACAGGAATTATTGACACTCAAATCAGATGACATCATGGGTCGTGCAAAAACCTATGAAGCCATTGTAAAAGGTGATAACGTTCCAAAACCGGGTATTCCTGAATCATTCAATGTATTGGTTCATGAATTAAGAGGATTGGGACTTGACCTGAGATTTGAAGAGTAATAATCAAGCTTTAGGCTGCAAGCCTTAAGCCAGAAAGGAAATAATATTATTATGCCAAAAGCGCAAGCCGGCGGCTAAAAGCTAAAAGCAATATTTGATATGTCATTCAGAAAAGAGAATCGTCAAAGACCAGTTTTTTCAAAAATCACTATTGGACTTGCATCTCCGGATACCATTCTGGAGCGCAGCTTTGGTGAAGTGTTAAAACCTGAAACCATAAACTACCGCACTTACAAACCAGAGCGTGATGGTTTGTTCTGCGAACGGATTTTTGGGCCGGTAAAAGATTTTGAATGTGCCTGTGGTAAATATAAGCGTATCCGTTACAAGGGTATTGTGTGCGATCGTTGCGGGGTGGAAGTAACAGAAAAGAAAGTGCGTCGTGAAAGAATGGGTCACATCAAATTAGTTGTACCTGTTGTTCATATTTGGTACTTCAAATCATTGCCAAATAAAATTGGTTACCTCTTAGGTGTAAGTTCTAAGAAGTTAGAAACCATCGTTTACTACGAACGCTATGTGGTGATTCAACCAGGTGTTAAAGAAACCATGAAGATGGGTGATCTTCTTACTGAAGAAGAATACCTGGATATGCTCGATACTTTACCAAAAGATAACCAGTATTTACCTGATGAAGATCCCATGAAATTTATCGCCAAGATGGGTGCTGAAGCGGTGCATGATATGTTGCAGCGTATTGATCTTGATCAGTTGAGTTATGATTTGCGTAATGCAGCAGCTACTGAAACCTCACAGCAACGTAAAGCAGATGCCTTAAAGCGTTTGAGCGTTGTAGAAGCTTTCCGAGATGCGAATTTAAGAATTACTAACCGCCCTGAGTGGATGGTAATGCAATACATTCCTGTTATACCACCTGAGCTGCGTCCGTTAGTTCCCTTGGATGGCGGTCGTTTTGCATCTTCTGATCTCAATGATTTATATCGTCGTGTAATCATCCGTAATAATCGTTTGAAGCGTTTGCTTGAAATTAAAGCTCCTGAAGTAATCCTTCGGAACGAGAAACGTATGTTACAGGAAGCAATTGATAGCTTATTTGATAACTCAAGAAAATCGAATGCTGTTAAAGCAGAAGGTGGCCGTGCATTGAAATCTTTGAGCGATGTGTTGAAAGGTAAGCAAGGTCGTTTCCGTCAGAACCTTCTTGGTAAGCGTGTTGACTATTCTGGTCGTTCAGTTATCGTTGTAGGTCCTGAATTGAAATTGCATGAGTGTGGTTTGCCAAAAGATATGGCTGCAGAATTGTTCAAGCCCTTTATCATTCGCAAATTGATTGAAAGAGGTATTGTTAAAACAGTGAAGAGTGCAAGAAAATTAGTTGATAAGAAAGAAGCCGTTGTTTGGGATATTCTTGAAAATATATTGAAAGGTCATCCGATCATGTTGAACCGTGCCCCAACATTGCACCGTTTATCCATCCAGGCTTTTCAACCTAAGTTGATTGAAGGTAAAGCCATTCAATTGCACCCGTTGGTATGTTCTGCATTCAACGCCGATTTTGATGGTGATCAGATGGCGGTGCATGTTCCTTTGAGTAATGCGGCTGTATTAGAAGCACAGTTGTTGATGCTTGCATCACACAACATCCTCAACCCGCAGAATGGTACTCCAATCACACTTCCTTCTCAGGACATGGTGTTGGGATTGTATTATATTTCTAAAGGAAAGAAAACTACTGATACTGAAATTGTAAAAGGAGAAGGCAAAGCATTTTATTCACCTGAAGAAGTGATCATTGCTTATAACGAAAAACAAATTGATCTGCACGCTTGGATCAGGGTTCGCCTGAATGTGCGTGAAAACGGACAGATCGTTAATAAACTTACTGAAACAACTGTAGGTCGTGTAATCTTTAACCAGTTTGTTCCAAAAGAAGTAGGTTTTGTAAATACATTGCTTACGAAGAAAAACCTGCGTGAAATCATTGGTGATATTATTGAAATCACCAACGTTCCAAAAACTGCAAAGTTCCTGGATGATATTAAAACACTTGGTTTCCGTACTGCCTTCCAGGGTGGTTTATCGTTCAATATTAACGATCTGCTTGTTCCTGAAATAAAAGAACAGTTGGTTGAAAATGCACAAGGCGAAGTAAATGAAGTATGGGATAGTTATAATATGGGTCTCATCACCAACAATGAACGTTATAACCAGATCATTGATATCTGGAGCCGTGTTGATACACGTGTAACAGAAACATTAATCCGTGAAATGGCCAATGATAAACAAGGATTCAACTCTGTGTTTATGATGTTGGATAGTGGAGCCCGTGGTAGCAAACAACAGGTAAAGCAGCTTGCTGGTATCAGAGGTTTGATGGCGAAGCCAAGAAAATCAGGTTCTACCGGAAGTGAGATCATTGAAAATCCTGTATTGAGCAATTTTAAAGATGGCTTGAGTGTATTGGATTATTTCATCTCAACACATGGTGCCCGTAAAGGTTTGGCCGATACTGCCTTGAAAACAGCTGATGCCGGTTACTTAACCCGTCGTTTGGTTGACGTGGCACAGGATGTGGTGATCAAAGATGAAGATTGCGGAACACTGCGTGGTATTGCAACCAGTGCATTAAAAGATAATGAAGATGTTATAGAACCATTGAGCGATCGTATTGAAGGACGTACATCATTGCATGATGTGTATGAACCGCATTCAGATTCATTAATTGTTGCAGGAGGTTCAGAAATTTCATCAGCTATTGCCAAGCAAATTGAAGAAAGTGGTATTGAAACAGTTGAAATACGGTCTGTTTTAACCTGCGAAAGCAAGCGTGGTGTGTGTGTAAAGTGTTATGGTAAAAACCTCGCTACAGGTGCAATTGCGCAGAAAGGTGATGCAGTTGGTATCATTGCTGCACAATCAATTGGTGAACCGGGTACACAGTTAACACTTCGTACGTTCCACGTAGGTGGTGTGGCTGGTTCTGCTTCGGTTGAATCATCCTTGCCTGCAAAATTTGATGGTACTATCCAGTTTGATGGTTTACGTACTGTAAATGCAGTAAACAATGAAGGCAGCAAAGTTCAATTGGTTATTGGTCGTACAGGTGAAGTAAGGATCATGGATGTGAAGAATGATCGCTTGCTGATTACCAATAACATTCCTTATGGTGCAACACTTTCTGTAAAAGAAGGTCACCAGATTAAGAAGGGTGAAATCATCTGTACATGGGATCCGTTCAATAACGTAATTGTTGCAGAAATTGCGGGTACAATCAAATTAGAAAATATCCTGGATGGCATTACTTACCGTGAACAGGCCGATGAACAAACAGGTCACCGTGAAAAAGTAGTGATTGAAACAAAAGATAAAACAAAGATCCCTGCCATTTTAGTTGAAGGTGGTAAAGAAGTAAAATCATACAATCTTCCCGTTGGTTCACATATTGTGATTGAAGAAGGTGAACAAGTTACTGCAGGTCAGGTATTGGTGAAAATTCCACGTGTACTCGGTAAGCTTCGTGATATCACAGGTGGTCTTCCACGTGTAACTGAACTGTTTGAAGCAAGAAATCCCGGAAATCCGGCTGTTGTTTCTGAAATTGATGGAGTGGTTACGTTTGGTTCTATCAAGCGTGGTAACAGGGAAATCATCGTTACAAGTAAGGATGATGTAACCAAGAAATATCTTGTACCTCTTACACGCCAGATCCTTGCACAGGAAGGCGATTTCATCAAAGCTGGTATTCCTTTAAGTGATGGAGCAATTGCACCTGCTGATATCTTAACGATCAAAGGGCCTTTTGCTGTACAGGAATATGTGGTGAATGAAATTCAGGAAGTATATCGTTTACAAGGTGTGCGTATTAATGATAAACACATTGAGGTAATTGTTCGTCAAATGATGAAGAAAGTAGAGATCATTGATGCTGGTGATACGAAATTCTTAGAAGAAGACCTGGTTGATCGTTTTGAATTTAATGAAGAGAACGATCGCATCTTCGATAAAAAAGTAGTTACAGATCCGGGTGATAGCCACAAGGTACGTCCGGGCCAGATTGTAACTGTTCGTGAATATCGTGAAGAGAACAGCCAGTTACGCCGTGCAGATAAAAAGCTGATTGAAGTGAGAGATGCGCATTCATCAACAGCACAACCGGTGCTGCTTGGAATCACTAAAGCTTCACTGGGCGTACAAAGCTGGATTTCTGCCGCATCATTCCAGGAAACAACCAAGGTATTAAGCACAGCAGCTATTGAAGGTAAAACCGATGAGCTGTTAGGCTTGAAAGAAAACGTTATCACTGGTCACCCGATTCCTGCAGGTACAGGCTTGCGTGAATTTGAAAACATGATCGTTGGTAGCAAAGAAGAATATGAGTTACTTCTTACAACCAAAGAAGCCATGAGCTTTGATGATGAAGAATAATTTATAAGATGATATAAGATGAGAGTTCTCCGAATATCGGAGGACTCTTTTTTTGCTGTTAACAGTATCCTAAAACTTTATTCAATTTTTATCACTCGTTCATATTCCTTTACTTTGCCACCTGATTATGAAAAGTGTTCAACCGATATTATTGTTATTACTCACTGCTGCTGTTGCAGTGTTATTTGTGCTGCATTTCTCCGGGAAAAAAGTTGCTGTAGTAGCTTCAAAAACAGAAGCAAAAGACAGTGTTTCCGTTCCGGCACAGCAATTACGTGTTGCTTATATTGATCTTGATTCTATTCAAAAATATTACGAATATTTTAAGCTCAGGAATGATGATATTGAAAGGGATAAACAGAGGATCGAAAATCAGATCCAGAGTGAATTAAATAAACTTGAAAAAGATCGTGTTGAGTTTTTAAAAAAAGGTCAGGCCATTACACAGGTTGATGCTGAAAAGTTTCAGCAGGAGTATCAAACAAGGTATCAGCAAATTGGTCAACGCCAGCAAACATTGCAGGGCCAGCACCTGGAAAACCAGGCCAAAGCAATTGATGACATTCAGAAAAGAATCAACGATTATCTCAAAGAATATAACAAGTCCGGTAAATACAATTTCATCTTCTCCACCGGCGAAGGCAATCTTACACTGTATTATAAAGATTCCGCTTTCAATATTACTACTGAAGTAATAAAGGGGCTCAATGATACCTACCGCCAAACCAGGAAGAAATAAGGTTTCAGATTAATCCTTATCTTCCGTTTCAATTTTTGAAACCAAATCATTGCTATGTCTTCAGAAAAAGAATTTAAACCGTCGCTCAGTTTATTTGACGCAACTATGGTGGTTGCCGGTTCTATGATCGGCTCCGGGATATTTATTGTAAGCGCTGATATTACAAGGAATGTGGGTAGTGCAGGTTGGCTGATTGTTGTTTGGTTGCTCACAGGCTTTATGACTTTAACGGCTGCTGTAAGTTACGGTGAGTTAAGTGGCATGTATCCCAAAGCAGGTGGACAGTATGTGTATCTGAAAGAAGCTTATAATCCATTGGTTGGATTTTTATATGGTTGGAGTTTCTTCACCGTTATTCAAACAGCAACCATTGCAGCCGTTGGGGTTGCCTTTTCAAAATTCATGGCCTATTTAATTCCCGGTGTAAGTGAAGATCTTGTTGCATTTGATTTGGGCTTCCTTAAAATTTCTCCTGCACAACTTGTTTCTATTGCATTGATCTTCCTGCTCACCTTTATTAATACAAGAGGTGTGAAAGAAGGAAAATATATTCAAACAACTTTTACGGTTACAAAACTGCTGAGTTTATTTGGCCTGATTATTTTTGGATTGATTCTGATGAAAGGAGATGTATGGTCAGCTAACTGGAATGATGCATGGAATATTCAATCATTAAGTAAAGATGGAACTACCGCCAGTTATACAACCATTGCAGCGTTAGGGGCAATTGCAGCTGCCATGGTAGGTTCTATCTTCAGCAGTGATGCATGGAACAATGTTACATTCATTGCAGGTGAAATAAAAAATCCAAAACGCAATATTGGCTTGAGTTTATTCCTGGGCACATTGATCGTTACGATCATTTATGTTTCTGCCAATGTGATGTACACAGCCGTTCTTCCGTTACAGGAAATTGCATCGGCAGAAAAAGACAGGGTGGCGGTTGCAGCATCAAACGTCATCTTTGGCAACGCAGGAACCATCATCATTGCATTGATGATCATGGTTTCAACCTTTGGTTGTAACAATGGATTGATCCTTGCGGGGGCAAGGGTATATTACACTATGGCAAAGGATGGATTGTTTTTTAAACAGGCTGGTGAACTGAATAAGTTTGCAGTACCACAATGGAGTTTGTGGGTACAATGTATCATTGCCTGTTTATGGAGTGTGAGTGGAAAATATGGTCAGCTCTTAGATATGATTTCATTTGTAGTGGTGTTGTTTTATATGCTCACTATTGCTGGTATTTTCATCCTTCGTAAAAAACGACCCGATATGGAACGGCCGTATAAAGCTTTTGGGTACCCGTTATTGCCAATATTGTATATCATGATGGGGCTTGCATTTTGCATCCTCTTAATCGTTTTTAAACCTGAATTTACCTGGCCTGGATTAATTATTGTACTGATCGGTATTCCTGTTTATTATCTTGCAGTAGCAACGAAAAAGAAACCAGCTTAAAAAGTATGAGTGCTGTAAACTTTGATCAGTTATTTGAACAACTAACACAATTGAAGGTTGGAGTAATTGGTGATGTGATGCTTGATACCTATATGTGGGGTCATGTTGAACGGATTTCTCCTGAAGCTCCTGTTCCTGTCGTTTCATTAGATAAGAAAGAATATCGCATTGGCGGTGCAGCCAATGTAGCCTTGAACATTGCTTCACTTGGTGCTGCAGTATCTATGTTGAGTGTTGTTGGGAATGATGATGAAGGAAAAATGTTGCGTCAACTGCTGGATGAAAAAAAGATCAAAACAGATTTTTTACTCAGCAGCCCTAAGCGCATCACAACCAATAAAACCCGGATCATCAGCCGTAACCAGCAAATGATGCGGTTAGATAATGAAATTACGCATGACCTTTGGTTTGAAGATGAAAACAGGTTGATCCTGGCATTGCAAACTTTTATCGCACAGGAAAATCCGGATGTGTTCATTTTTGAAGATTATAATAAAGGCGTACTCACTGAATTGATTATTCAAAAAGCAATTGATCTGTGTAAGCATAATGGGATTATTACAACAGTTGATCCTAAACGAAAGAATTTCTTCAGCTTCAAAGGAGTTGATTTGTTCAAACCCAATTTAAAAGAAGTAAAAGAAGGTTTGAATTTATTGATTGATGATGTAAATGAAGAAGCATTGAAGTCGATTCATGAGAAACTCAGAGAACAACTGCAACATCATACTTCCTTTATTACACTTTCAGAAAAAGGAGTGTTTTATAATAATGAAACAGAAGCTGGCATCATTCCCACACATATACGCAACATTGCTGATGTAAGTGGTGCAGGCGATACAGTGATTGCTGTTGCCTCGTTGGTTTATGCTGCAGCAAAGGATGTAAAGCTAATGGCTGAAATAGCAAACATTGCCGGTGGGTTGGTTTGTGAAGAAGTAGGCACTGCTGCCATCAATAAAGAACAATTGTTACAGGAGTGCAAACGACTCCTGAATTAAAAAATACATGCAAACATTTTCAATAGCCATACACGGAGGTGCAGGAACGATCCTGAAAAAAGATCTTACTCCTGAGCTGGAAGCAGCTTACAGCAAGGGCTTAGGGGAGGCATTAACCTCAGGCTACAGTATTTTAGAAAGAGGAGGCACAGCCTTAGCAGCGATTACTGCTGCAACTGTTTCATTAGAAGATTGCAGCCTTTTTAATGCAGGCAAAGGCTCAGTATTTACAAAAACCGGAACACATGAAATGGATGCTGCCATCATGGACGGTAAAACTTTAGGTGCCGGTGCAGTGGCAGGAGTAGGTTCTGTTAAAAATCCCGTTGAACTTGCTTTAGCTATCATGCAACAAAGTGAGCATGTACTATTAAGTGGTAAAGGTGCTTTGCAATTTGCAAAACAATATGGATTGAAAACAGAAGATGAAGCCTATTTCTTTTCGCAGTTCAGGTATGATCAATGGCAGCTGGTAAAAAATGAAGATACAGTTGCATTGGACCATAATATTCAAACAGAAAAAAAATTTGGAACAGTTGGAGCTGTCGCCTGTGATGCATTTGGAAATCTTGCAGCAGCAACAAGCACCGGAGGCATGACCAATAAAAATTACAATCGTATCGGCGATACGCCAATCATAGGAGCAGGTACCTATGCCAACAATCAAACCTGTGCTATTTCATGTACGGGGCATGGCGAACTCTTTATAAAAGCGGTTGCGGCTTATGATGTAAGTTGTTTAATGGAATATAAAGGAATGACATTACAAGAGGCAATGGAAATGGTTACATTGGATAAGCTTGTAAAAATAAATGGTGAAGGTGGAATGGTTGGTGCAGATGCAAAAGGGAATACCGCACTTGTTTTCAATAGTGAAGGTATGTACCGTGCCATGCAAAACAGCAAAGGCGAAAAACAAATTGCCATCTACCGATAAATAACGCTCACTTATCTTTGTACGTATGCAAACATATGCTGTAATTGTGGCCGGCGGCGCCGGCAAGCGAATGGGATCTGTACTTCCCAAGCAATTTTTACTACTGAAGAATAAACCTGTTCTGTATTATACGATCAATGCTTTTTTGAAAGCTGTTCCCGGTATTCAGGTAATCATTGTATTGCCTGAAGAACACCTGGAGTTGGGAAAAGAGATTGTTGATGGTTTTTTTTATGAACAGTCTATTCAATTAACCGTTGGTGGTGAAACCAGGTTTCATTCCGTGCAAAACGGATTAAAGCTGATCAGTGAAGAATCAATCATTTTTGTTCATGATGGTGTGCGTTGTTTGGTGAGTGAAGAACTCATTCAACGTTGCTATGCCACTGCTCTCGAAACAGGGAGTGCTATTCCTGCTATTGAATGCAGGGATAGTGTAAGAATGATTATAGAAGCAGGTAATGATCCGGTTGACAGAACAAAACTCCGGTTTGTTCAAACGCCACAAACCTTTCATAGTAAGATACTACTGCCTGCATTTGCCATTGATTATAAAGAACGGTTTACCGATGAAGCCAATGTTGTAGAAGCTTTTGGTTTAAAAGTTACATTGGTGCAGGGAGAACAAACTAATATTAAAATTACCAACCCAATGGATATGATTATTGCTGAAAATATGTTGGATAAATAATTTTCATTACTCCTTCATCCATCTCAACAATTTCGGTAACCTGTTCATTCGAAGTGCCGGGTATCTTTCTTCATATGCTCCATAACTATTGTAAAAGAAAGCAAGATTCCTGATTTCGCTGCCCTCAAAGTCAAGCAGGGCATAAGTTTCAGCATGGTTAAAAATAAACCGGTCGATTAGATAATGCGAAGCTCCCAATGTTTTTCCATTTGGATGATTGCCCACAAGAATATAATACCACCGATGATGTGAATAAAGGAATGCAGCAGAAGCAAGCAGTTGATTGCTGGCGGAATAAATGCCGATGGTTTCTGCCTTTTGTTTTTTTTCTGCCATGTCAAATACTTTTTTAAAGCGGTTGAGCTGTTCATCTGTTATGGAAGAAATCCGTTGCATGGTTTCCTTCGCAAGCAATAGAATTTCATCGAGCCCGATTCCATCTTTTACAATCAATTTACCTGTTTCAGCTTTTTTAATATTACGTTTCAGATTCGAGCGGTAGTCATTACTGATAGCTTCATAATTATTGTGTAAGGAAAGCACATAATTTATACGGATGGTAAAGGGATATGCCTGCATGCTGAATAAGTTATCTTTATTCAGATAGATATCATAGTATTTAAACTTATCCGGAATCGTTTTTAAAAACGACTCTACTGTAACTGATTCAATTTTGTTTTTTGAGAAAATACCAAGACTCGCACAGAAATAAGGTTGAAATAAATAATGAATACCATATTTCTTATTCCATGTAAGCGGCATTACGGCTTCATAATCATTCAGCACCAATGCATCCCATTGATCAGCCATGGCATCTAGGTACCATGAGTAACTATAGATCAATCCGTTTGATGAAAGCTCAATGCATTCATCCCATTTGTTTTTGTCAATCTCTGTTTGTTGTATGTATCGGATTTGCTGCATCAGAATGGTATGCGTCTGTCAAATTTCTTCAGGCTCAGGTTTTGAATATCGATACTAAATGCAATATTTTTCAGGAAACGTTTTTCAGTAATGGTAGATTCAAAGTAATCTTTGTATACTTTGCTGTAGAGAATGGGGATGTAAACATGAATTGTATTTTTCAGGAAAGAGAACTGTAATCCTGCATCATACAAAACCTTACTTCCACTGGCATTTGCTTTCCATGCATCAGCATAAGTACCAATATCAATAAATACTTTCAATGGAATTTTAAAAGGAAGAACATTGAGGATATTGATCTGGTCAGGAATATCACTTACGAAATTCATTGCTACTAACCAATCATCTGTTTTGCCAATCTTATCTGCCAACAAATCGGTACGCACTTTAAAGCCACCATCTCTCATCATGATCTGCTGGCTGGCAAATCCTTCATACTCATTTCTACCTGCAAAATAATTACTATAAGTATAGTCTTCATATCCCTTTGGTCCGGTCATATTGAAATGATAAGCATCATTCATGAATTGTTTGCTGATTGTTTTATTTCCAAGATAGAAAAACTTGCCAGCAAAGAACCTGATATCAGCACCTGACTTTTCATTGAAATTGAAATAATAATTTCCTGTAAATGCTAACCGAACAAAATCTTTAGCTTGTTCTACTTGCAGCTCTGCACGGTAAGGGTACAAAACCCTTGTATCCTGTGTTACAAAACGAAGCTGATTCAGATAACGGTTTGTTTGTATGGTTGTAATTTCTGTAAAACGGTTGCCGTTTGGAAAGGTATCAGTTCTGAAACGCAGCTTATCTTCATACAACAAAAAAGTTTTCCATTGAATAAACCGTTCTCTTGTACTTCGTGCGTTTTGTTCATTGAAAACAAACTTCAATGTTGGCGACAGTTTTCTGAAACCAGTTATATATTTTGTATCAGCAGAATCAAGGAAGTCGTCGGTACTGAACTTTAAGGCATTGAGTGCAAGGGTAATCCGCTGAAATGTTTTCTGCGGATAAAAGGTATAACTCAACCTGGCAATACCATTCAGTTGTTTGCTGCTGGTGCCATACATCGGCGCAATAATATATTGAAAACGGGTGGATGGAAGGGTATGATTGTTAACAGCGGCGCCAATCATGAACCCATCATACTTGTTCAATCCTATAACAGGCGAAAGCATGATCACATTGGTTGTTGCACTGTTTTGTGCAACAAAGGGAACGATCTTTATTTTTTTCTTTGGCTCCGGTTGTAAAGGACCTTTCTTGTTAAGCAATGCAAATAGTTCATCAAGAATTTTGCCGGTTGATTGTTCTAATGAAGTTTTCAGATCAACAGGGTAGGGGTGTTTCAATTTCCATTGCTGAAAATAAGTTTGCATGGCTGCATCAAATGCTGAAGTTCCAAGTTGCTGCTCCAGCAGTTGCATAAAATCGGCCCCTTTGGTATAAGCAATTAAATAATAATTAGTCTCCGTTAAACTATCACTGGGTGTATTCAGAGGTTGATCTTTTTTCCAGCGTTCAAAACTTTGCAGGAAAAGATGAGCATCAAAATTCAAATCAAATAGTTTTTTCTTTTTAACTGGTTGCTGATACCGGCTCACTTCTTTATCAAAACGGTTATCATAGTAAGAATTGATGCCTTCATCCATCCAGGGAAAACGTTGTTCATTATTGGCCAGCATGCCCTGGAACCAGTTGTGACCAACTTCATGTTCAATTACACTCTCCAGTTCTTTTTCTGTGTCCATTGGCGTAATGGCTGTAATGCATGGGTACTCCATCCCACCTTCAAAACCCATCTTTGCTTCAACTGCTGCAACCGTATTGTAAGAATAGCTTCCAATGACATTACTTCTGAACCGCACAGCATCCTTGATCATTTGTACACTGTTCTTCCACACTTTTTTTCCTTCAGCTGAGTATGCACTGTAAACATCAACAATATGATCAGTACTTAACAGCATTGTATCATGTTGCACAATGTATTTCTTATCAGCAAACCATGCAAAATCATGCACATTGGTTTGTTTATATAAAAGTGTTTTTGTTTCTTCCTGTACCTTATTTATAACACGCTTTTTTGTTTGTGTTTTGTTTTTTTGGTTTTGGATTTTCTTTGGTTCATGATTTGGATTATAACTTGCAGCTCTTTCCTTTAACCAATTTTTTTCTTCTTCATTTTGTAAATCACCAGTGCTGAGTACAACATAACTTTTAGGCACCGTTACCTTTACTTCATAGTTGCCAAACTCATTGTAAAACTCTCCCTGTTCTAAATAGGGCATCGGGTGCCACCCATTCTTGTCATATACCGCAGGTTTTGGATACCACTGTGTAATTTGATATGACTGACCAGTGTGGCCACCTCTTGAAAAATTCTTTGGCAACTGCACATGAAAGGGAGTTGTTATTTCAATTGTAGCGCCAGGGGCCAAAGGCTGTGGTAACAGCACTTTAATGATATCGATATGCTGTGGATGATCTTCTGTTTTAGCAAGCGTTGAGTTTACACGAAAATCCAAACGGTTGATATAACCACGATCTTCTTTATTGGAAAAGTAAAAATCAGTGCGCCCGTTTTCTAATAGCTGGTCACTGAAGGCTGTCTTATCTGTTCGGTATGCATTGGGCCATAAGTGAAACCAGATAAAGGTTAATGAGTCAGGTGAATGATTCGTGTACTCTATTTTTTCAAACCCATCCAGGCTGTGTTCTGTATCATTGAGTGTAACAACTATTTTATAATTCACCTGCTGCTGCCAGTAAGCCTGCTGTGCAACAGCTACAGATGAAATACATAATATGAAGAGGATCGTAAAATATTTCACTCAATTGGTTTTATCAAAAATAATATGTTATTTCGGTTACTCCTATAATTTCCCTTTACGTTTTAATAAGTCGAAGAATTCAACTAATTGCTTGCCACTTGTTTCTTCCAATATGTTTTTAAAATCTTCCGGATATGGATGGCGGAATTTCCATTTGTTGTAATACGCTTGCATAGCTTCATCAAATTTTTCTCTGCCCAGGCTTTGTTCAAGTAAATAAGCCCATATAGCTGTTTTCAGATAAATCACCATGCCATAAGTATCCTTGTTACTGAATTTTTCAGAGGCTGTTTCAATTGGTTCTTCCATTGGAATTTCATTCAGTGCATTATAAATGATACCAAGAAATTCTGCAGGTCCTTTTTGTTTCAAGTCAGCAGGTAAAGTAGTGCCGAACACAGAATTGCTTCTATACTTCTCTGCTTCATAACGGAACTGGTAATATGTATTCAGCCCTTCATCCATCCATGCATGATCTCTTTCATTGCTGCCGAGGATGCCATAAAACCAATTATGTCCTACTTCATGTGTAATAACGGCATCCAATGTTTCAGCATTCGCATCCGGACTTGTTATCAATGTAACCATTGGATATTCCATACCTCCACTTGAAACATTGCCCGGTCCTTCTACTGCATTTACAACAGGATATGGATACTCACCAATCCATTTGGAGTAGTTTCTAACTGCATCTTCAACAAAATCAACGCTCTTGCTCCATTGTGTGTTGTCTTTGCCGGAGAAAAAAGTAAACGCATCAATGACTTTGCCTGATGTTAATTGTAATGTATCATACTGAATAATAAAATCATTATCAGCAAACCATGCAAAGTCATGTACATTTTCTGCTTTGTATTGCAATGTTTTTGTAGTTGCGGAAGGATTGGTTTGATAGGGAATAAAATTCTCTTTAAGTTTCTTATTCAATGCACCGCTTTCTTTATATTTTTTCAGTTCATCTGCATTTTGTAAGCTTCCTGTTGCCGCAACAACATAATTTGATGGAACAGTAATGTTTACAGTAAACGTTCCAAACTCACTGTAATATTCGCCCATGTTCAAATAGGGCATCGGATGCCAGCCATTCTTATCATACACTGCCGGTTTCGGATACCATTGACAAACCGCAAATGCGTCATCTATAAAACCGCTTCTTGAAAAATAAGTTGGAAATTTCACATGAAAAGGAGTGCTGATGTTTATTTTGCCGCCCGGCAGTAAAGGTTTAGGAAGAAGCAATTTTACAATATCAATATTCTCCTTGTCTTCTTCCACCATGATGGCCACGTTATTAATTTTAAAAGCAAGACTGTCAATATATCCCTTTACTGATTTTTTAAATTTGCTCAACCCTTCTTTGTCGCCCTTTTTATATTGTTCAAACAAAGCAGTCTTTTCATTTTTATAAGCATTGGGCCAGAGATGAAACCAGATATAAGTTAAAGTATCAGGTGAATGATTGATGTATTCCATTTCTTCAAATGCTTTGATAGATTTTTCATTGCTGTTCAGAGTTACATCAATCTTGTAATGTACTTCCTGCTGCCAGTAATTCTGCTGAGCTGATAAATTAAAACAGAGCATCAATGAGGATACGAGAATTGTTAATTTCATTCGATATAATTTATTACAAATGTAAGCCTGAGCAAATTGAGCGATCATCTTCCTTTACCAAGAAAGATCAAACGGATGGTATGAATGATGATCTTAATATCAAGGGCCAAAGAAATATTTTCAATATAAACCAAATCGTACTTGCTGCGTTCAACCATTTCATCCACATTCTCTGCATAACCAAATTTTACCATTCCCCAGGAAGTAAGGCCTGGTTTTACTTTCAGCAAATAATGATAGTAAGGGGCTTTCTCAACTATCTGGTCAATATAATAACGCCGTTCAGGCCTTGGGCCAACTAAACTCATTTCTCCTTTTAAAATATTCCAGAACTGTGGAAGTTCATCCAGCCTCCATTTACGCATTGTTTTGCCCCATGAAGTAATACGCTGATCTGTTTCAGATGATAATAAAGGTCCGTTTGTTTCAGCATTGATGATCATTGAACGAAACTTATGGATCATGAATTTTTTCCCTTTCATTCCAATTCTTTCCTGAGAATAGAAAACAGGACCTTTTGTTGAAAGCCTTGTCTTCATTGCAACAATTATAAGCAGGGGAAAAAGAATGATTAAACAAAGTAGTGAAATCAGGATATCAATCAGGCGTTTTACATTCTGCTGCCATTCACTCATCATGCCGGTATGCAATTCTATCAATAATGCGCCTAATACATTGCTGGTTCTTACCGAGCCTGAAAGAATATCAATTGCATTTGGTAGTAATTTAATGCTCACATCATGTTCACTCAACAGGCTCAACGATTGTTCCATTGATTGCCTTTCTTTTTCTTCCGTAGCAATGATCACCTGCTCTATTTTCTTTTCCTGAATAACTTTGGAGAGATCTTTTAAAGACCCTAGTGGAGGAAGAAATTTGCTGAGGCCATTGGAAGATGCCCCATCGGGATATAAAAAACCGGCAAAGTGAAAGCCCAGTGTTTCACTGGAACCTTTAATGTCTTTATACAATTTAATGGCGTTACTGTTTGCTCCAATGATGAGTGTATTGATTTGTACTTTTCCATTTAAGAACTGACGTTTAATGATATTAAGGATCACCCATCGAAACAACCAGGTGAAACCAAACTGCAATCCGAACAGGAGCAAACTTTCTTTATAATAAAAAGTATAAGAAACAATTTTATCGTCGAGCAGGATGGCGAAGAAAATAATCAGGCACCCAAGCATACAACTGAAAAACGTAATGGTTAACTCCTGCAGCCTCGATTTGCTGTAAAGATTTTTATAGCTGCCGAACAAATGATAAAGAATGAGCCAGCAAAACGGGATCAATAAAATACCGTAAAGAAAAGTAGCATCAAGTGGTTGTGAAAGAAGGCTGGCAGCTTCGCCCAGCAAAACTCTGCGCATCAGGTAAAATAAACCCCATGCAAGGATGGCTCCCAGCCAGTCAGCAAAAACATACCATCCAATTTGTATGCGGGAAGATGAAATCATGTGGTTAAACTACAGTGGTTCGCTGAATTTTCTGAAGGATCTGGTGAGCAACATCCATGGCACGTAACCCATCAACTTCAGATACAGGTACAGGTTTGTTTTGAAGTATGGCATCTCTGAAATGTTCCAGTTCCATTTTAATGGCATTGCCTTCGGTAACGGGAGGGTTTGAAATAGCAATCGTTTTTTTTCCATCATTGGTTTCAATGTCAAACGTAAACGCTTCAGTATCGCCGGGTGCATTCATTTTAATGATTTCCGATTTTTTCTCTAAGAAATCAATGCCAATATAAGCATCTCTCTGGAACAACCTGATCTTTCGCATCTTTTTCATACTAATGCGGCTGCTGGTAAGGTTGGCTACACAGCCATTGTCAAATTCAATACGAACGTTGGCAATATCCGGCGTATCAGTCATTACAGCTACTCCGTTGGCGTACACATTTTTTACATCACTTTTTACAATGCTTAAAATTATATCAATGTCATGGATCATGAGATCAAGTATCACACTTACTTCAGTACCACGGGGATTAAACTGTGATAAGCGATGTACTTCAATAAACATTGGATTTAATTGCAAGTCTCTCACTGCTAAAAAAGCAGGATTAAATCGTTCTACATGGCCCACCTGAAATTTGATGCCGGCTTCTTTTACCAGTTTCACCAATTCATTGGCTTCATCCATTGTATGGCACATAGGTTTTTCAACAAATACATGTTTACCCATTCGTACAGCCATTTTACAAAGCTGAAAATGATGAGTAGTGGGTGCAACAATATCAGCAGCATCACACAGGGCCATCAATTCTTCCGGGTTGATAAAGCGTTTCAATTGATATTTATCAGCAACCGTTTTTGCAGTTCTGTCGCTGGGATCGTAAAACCCAATGACTTCAACAGCTTGTATTTCTTTCCAATTGTTGAGATGAAACTTTCCAAGATGGCCCGTACCAAACACAGCTATTTTTAGCATTCAGTTTTGATTGAGTGGAGGCAAATATAACTAAGCTTTGCATGGGGCTGCGAATTGAAGCTGATTTGAATAAAATGAGTAAAAACATTTTTTACGAAATACTCAAAACCCTTATCTTTGCCGTCCCAAAAATGAGTGATAATCAGCTTCTTGATTTATTGCGAATGACTTGGGTAGTTGGATCGGTAGTTCAGTTGGTTAGAATGCCGCCCTGTCACGGCGGAGGTCGCGGGTTCGAGTCCCGTCCGGTCCGCAAAAGCTCTGAAGAAATTCAGGGCTTTTTGCATTTATATGGGTTGATCCTATTTGCCAGCTTCAAAACTTCAACACAGTTAATTTGCCGTCCATTGTTGATACAACAAGTGTATGCTCATCAACAACATTCACTGTATTCACCATTGAGTTGTCAATTTTATGCTTCCAAATCAATTTTTTAGTTGAGGGATTTATGCAATAAACTACCCCATTCTTTGTTCCAAAGAAAAGCAAGCCCTGTTTTTCAATCAACATGGAAGGAACATGTTCGTAACCGAAACCGGTATGAATTTTAAACGCCGCTGTTTGTTTTTCCCTGCTACTATTATATACAATCACTGTATCCTGCATACTTTTCCCATAAATCCATTTCCCATCCTCTGATATGCCAATGGATTCACGAACGCCGCCATCATTATTCCGCCATAATGTTATTCCGGTATTTGCATCAATGGCTGAAATATAACGATCCGGCGCTACTATATAAACGACTCCATCAGAGGCAACAGGAATACAGGAAGCAGGAGAATAATTAATGATTGCAGAACCATTGTTCCATTTCCAACTCAATTGACCTGTATTACTATTTAAGGCATACAAATTCCTATCCCATGCCCCGAAGATGAGTTTGCCGTTATACAGCAAAGGCTTACTTACAACAGGGCCACTAAGCCCAGAAAATTTCCAGATGGTATTTCCAGTTTTAAGGTTGAGAGCAATAAATGAATGATCGCTGCCTCCAATAAAAACAGTATCGTCATGTATCAATGCTGAACCTAATACTGCAGCTCCTGTCTCTTTCTTCCATTTGAGTTTGCCATTCTTTATATTCAAACAATAAATACTTCCATCACCCGATCCCACAATTACCTTTTGATCACCAACAGCAGGCGATGAAAAAACGGCGCCCTTTGTAGCGTAAATCCATTTTTGTTTCCCGTCTTTCAAACTAAAGCAGGAAATTTTTCCATTTTGGTTTCCAACTATTACATCATCACCCCTAACTGCAGGTGTGGAAATAATATTTGCTTCTGAAGAAAAAGTCCATACTTCTTTTACCTCTTTGTATTGTTCATTCATACTGTAATCAGGACGAGGAAATTTTTTCTGCTGATCAAATTTTCTTGTTTCAATTTTTAATCCGGTCCATTTTTTAAAAATTTCAACTCCCGGTTTCTTTTCAGCAAAAAGCATGGAATCATTCCTTACTTCAACAATGTTATATCCGCCAATGGTAGCTTTAGCCCTGAGGTTGGAGCGACCCATCACTGCAGGAATATCTTCAAAGTTCATAGCCCTGTTATTATGTCCATGACCGCAAAGAACTGCCCATGTATTGTATTGACGTAAGCGATCTGTTATTTCATACCAATTATCTAACCCATTATCAAGTGGGTAATGATTGAGAAAGATCACAGGTTGATCAGGCTTTAATGTTTTCAATTCTTTCTCCAGCCAGTTCACCGCTTCACGGGGCACATGTCCATCACTCATGCGAACATAGGGGCCCGAAGCACAGCCAAGAAAACGAATGCCATTGAATTCGAAACTGAATTTATCATAGCCAAATACAGTGCTGAACATAACCCCACCGCTTTCGCTCCAGCCGGTATCATGATTTCCGGGAAGGATGTAATAAGGAATTTTTAAACTATCCAGAATCTGTTTTGCTAATTTTAATTCTTCATTAGTGCCGAGCTCTGTAATGTCGCCGGTGAGCACAACAAAAGCAACATCATTCATATCATTGATATCCCTAATGGTACGACGAAGATCTTCTTCAGCACCCCCGTTTGGTGAACCAATATGTGTATCAGATATAAAAGCAAAGCGAAAGGGTTTAATCTGCCCCTCAACAGCCGTGGCAAAAACAATCACGAAAAAGAACAGCAACTTCTTCATAGGGCAATTTAGGTATTCCTTATTCTTTTTATGATAGAAATGCAATTGTTTGATTAGTGGATTCCCCCACTGATTACCGGAAGGGGGTTGTATATTTGCCCCTCAATTATTTTTTATGGACGAACAGCAACAAGCAAACCCTAACCAGCTTAATATTGAAATTACAGAAGAAGTAGCTGAAGGTGAATATGCCAATCTCGCTATTATTACGCACAGCCATGCAGAATTTGTGATTGATTTTGTGAATGTAATGCCCGGCACCCCCAAGAGCAAAGTAAAATCAAGGATCATTTTTACACCACAACACGCCAAGCGTTTTATGAAAGCGTTGACTGAAAATATTCAACGCTTTGAACAGGCGAATGGATCTATCCGTGACCTGGAAGAAATGCAGATACCTCTCAATTTTGGCGGACCAACGGCGCAGGCTTAAATAAGTTGTAAGTGTTAAGTTGTAGGTTATAAGTGAACATAATTCTCACAAACCTTTTTACGGGGTATGGAACAAGTATTTTCTTATCAACATTTATTTTCTTTTACAAAGGACGTGTTTCTTGCAATGGGATGCATTGAATCAGATGCTGAAACGGCTACAAAAGCATTGCTTGCTGCAGATATACGTGGAATCGATTCGCATGGAGTAGCAAGACTGAGTGGCTATGTTCGTTTGTGGCAGGCAAAGCGGATCAATGCAACGCCTAACATCCGCATCATTCATGAAACCCCTTCTACTGCAGTGGTTGATGGGGGTAGTGGTTTGGGTTTAGTTGTTGCACCTTTTGCAATGAATGTTGCCATTGAAAAAGCAAAAGCTGTTGGAAGTGGTTGGGTGAGTGTACAAAACAGTAATCATTTTGGCATTGCAGGATATCATGCCATGATGGCTTTAGAATTTGATATGATTGGAATGGCCATGACTAATGCCTCTGCATTGGTTGCTCCAACTTTTTCAAACGAACGCATGTTGGGCACCAACCCAATTGCAGTTGCTGTGCCTGCAGGAACTGAACCACCATTTGTAGCTGATATGGCAACAACAACCGCAGCCAATGGTAAGCTGGAAATATTGCAACGAAAAAACCAGGAAGCTCCAACAGGCTGGATACAGGATGCAGATGGTAATTCCACAAAAGATGCACATGCACTAAAAAACAAAGGAGCTTTATTGCCACTGGGCAGTGACAAAGAACATGGCAGTCATAAAGGTTACGCATTGGGATCTATTGTTGATATTTTTTCAGCCGTGTTGAGCGGAGCCAATTATGGTCCGTGGGTACCACCATTTCCTGCCTATGTGCCCATGCCCGAAAACCAGCCGGGTAAAGGGTTGGGACATTTTTTAGGAGCCATGCGTATTGATGCGTTCCGTAAACCAGAAGAGTTTAAAAAAGATATGGATCAATGGATCCGTCGTTTCAGGAATGCAAAACCCATTGAGGGCTATGAAAAAGTGTTGATACCCGGTGACCCCGAAAGAGAATTTGAAGCACAACGAATGAAAGATGGCATTCCCTTGCTGGATAGTGTTGTTGAAGATTTAACTGAAGTTGGACGAAAGTTCAATATCAATCTTTAATTTCAACGTCCATTAACAATTGATTGCGGGGAAATGTTTACAGTTGCGTATCTGCACTGATAATGAGTTCTGTTGATTTTGTACTTGAATAAGCGGGTTATTACACAAATGGAAGATGGCTGGGGGTGATGAAGGATATTCATTTATAAAACTGTGCAACTTTATATTTGCCAAACGACTTCAGAACAGAAAGAATAAAAGGGGCGACAAAAAAATTGCAATTGATAATTAAGTTGATAACATTAAAATAAATCAGAAAGAGATGAAAGTGATGAAGTTTGGTGGCACCTCTGTAGGCAAGCCTGAAAGAATGCATGATGTTGCAAAACTTGTTATACGTGACGAAGAACCAAAGATCGTTGTATTGAGTGCCTTGAGTGGCACAACCAATGCGTTGGTTGAAATTGGTCAATCACTTGCAACGGGCGATAAAACCGCTGCAAAAGAACAGATTGACAAACTGGACACACATTACCAAAACTTCATCAGCAATCTCTTAACTACAAAAGAAGCACAGGAAAGAAGCAGGGCAATTATTGCCGAGCATTTTGAATTCCTGAATATCATATTAAAAATCTCCTTCAATGAAGCATTGAATAAAGATATTCTTGCACAGGGTGAACTGATGAGTACAAAAATGTTCAGCTCTTATTTGGAAGAAAAGGGAATTGACCATTTATTATTGCCGGCATTAGACTTCATGACCATTGATACATATGAAGAACCGCAGATAGGGAGTATTAAAGTAAAGTTGAGTCAACTGCTCAATCAGCATAAGGATAAGAAGATTTTTATCACACAGGGATACATCAGCCGTAACGCAAGAGGAGAGGTTGATAATTTAAAACGTGGCGGTAGCGATTATAGTGCATCATTAATTGCGGCTGCTATTAATGCAAGTGTGTGTGAAATATGGACAGATATTGATGGTATGCACAATAATGACCCACGCATTGTAAAGAAAACTGTTGCCATTGAGCAGTTGAGTTTTGATGAAGCGGCGGAGCTGGCTTATTTCGGTGCAAAAATTCTGCACCCGGCTTCTATATGGCCTGCACAACTTTATAAAATTCCGGTAAAGTTACTCAACACCAT
This sequence comes from Lacibacter sp., assembly GCA_046593655.1. GTDB lineage: Bacteria > Bacteroidota > Bacteroidia > Chitinophagales > Chitinophagaceae > Lacibacter. The sequence goes on from JBKJNM010000089.1 coordinate 25,596, forward strand.
GCAACCCGATGCAAAAGGTACATTGATCACCGAAGAAGCAGGAAGTGTGGGTGTAAAAGCAGTAGCAGCTAAAGATGGCATTACAGCTATTAAAATTAAAAGCAGCCGCATGTTACTGGCGTATGGTTTTTTGCGAAAAGTATTTGAAGTGTTTGAAAAGTACCGTACATCCATTGATATGATCACCACTTCTGAAGTAGCTGTTTCATTAACAATTGACAACAACAGTTCTTTAAACGAAATCATCCGTGAGTTGGAAGCATTTGGCACCGTTGAACTGGATAAAGACCAGGCCATCGTAAGTATTGTAGGTAATGAAATTGGACAAACTGAATATATTCTTCATAAATTATTTGAAAGCATTGCTGATATACCGGTACGTATGGTAAGTTATGGAGGCAGCCCGCATAATGTTTCATTACTTGTGCCTGCTGCATATAAAACTCAAACCTTACAGGTGCTGAATAAAGGGATATTCGGACTTGATTAAAGTTTGTTATCTATTCTATCATTAGTTGCTAAACAACTGCAGTTGTATCTTCAAACAAAAACGAATTGAAAAAATTATTTTTTTTTTCGGCAATCCTGCTTACGTCACAACTCTCCGCTCAAAACCTGCAAGGTGTATGGGAAGGGAAGTTAAAGCTGAATGAGAAAGGCAGCAAATACCTCAACGTAAGGCTGGAACTGATGCAGGAAGATAGCAGCCTGTTTGGATTACTGTACACAAGAGGCCTTGAAAAAAACACCATCTTCGGTTGTGATTATTTTGTAACAGGATTTAAGGCTGATAATAGATATCATTTTAAGTGGCAAAAAGTGCAACGCTCGGTAGCAATGACTGAAAAAGATTGCCAAACTTTTGCTCAACTTAAACTCAATTTCAAACAAAAAGATTCAGTCACAAAACTGGATGGATTTTGGATTTGGCAAAGTGGACAGGAAGATTTTGTCAGTTGGAATAAGGTAAGTGACAGCATTTCAGATATGGCTACAGATGAAATTTCTGTTTATGTCAATAATTTGTATGAGTTGTTTGAAAAATCAGGAATGATGCTTCCTGTAAACGAAAGGCTGCCCAAAAAAGTTTTTGATATGGAGGTTGACAGCAGTGAAGTAATTGTTGAATTTTCAACCATTGATTCAAGTAAATATGATTCGATTGCAGTTTTTTTTAACGGGAATAAGATTGCTGAATCGCAATCCCTTTTAAGAAAGACTCTTCGGGTGAGGCTGCAATCAATACCAACTGGTGTAAATGATATGATGGTGGTGAGTCAATCAACTGAACAGTTTAAGGTTAATGTTCAGGTAAAGGTTTTATATAAAGGAGAGTTAAGTTTTATTACGATTCATCCTGGTATTTCCATTAATTCACTTCTTTTGTTTACAAGAAATCAGGAATGATGGCCGGAAACATTTCATTTATATTTGTTCTCTTAATTTAAGATTGCATGCACCCAGCTTCGAAAGTTTCGTTTGACAATACAGCCAATGCCTTTGCATACAAAAATGATCAGCAGTTAAAGAAAGCGCAATTTCTTTTTTCTTCTATGGGATATAATTGGTTGGTGCAATTGGGTACACGTTTAACTCCCTGGGCCATTAAAGCCGGTTTACCTGTTAAAAAATTAATCAGGGATACTTTGTTTGAACAATTTGTTGGTGGCGAAACCTTGCAGGAAACTGCAAAGGTGGCGGATAAATTAGAAGAATTTCATGTGCAGGTAATTCTTGATTATGGTGTTGAAGGTGGTGATTATGGCGAAGATGAAAAAGATCACGCTTGCGAAGAATTTATTAAGGTAGTTGAATATGCGGCAACACAAGCCAACATTCCTTTCATGAGTGTTAAGGTTACAGGCCTTGCCCGGTTTGCCTTATTAGAAAAAATGGATGAGTTGATGCATCGGGCTGAAGGAACATTGATCAAACGATATGAAAAAACAGTAAAGCAATTAAGCACAACAGAAAGAGCAGAGTGGCAATTGGTTTGTAACCGAATGGAAAAAGTGTGCTCAACTGCTGCAGTAAAAAAAGTGGCTGTATTAATTGATGCTGAAGAAACATGGATACAAGATCCTGTTGATGCGTTAACCATGCTCATGATGGATGAGCACAATAAAACAACTGCTATTGTTTATAATACAGCCCAGCTTTATCGTCATGATCGTTATCAATTTATTCATGATTGTTTTGAAGCGGCTGAACAACGAAATTTTATCCTGGGAATAAAAATTGTTCGAGGCGCTTATATGGAGAAAGAAAGAAAGCGGGCACAGGAACTTAGTTATCCATCACCCATTCAACCCGATAAAGAAAGTTGCGACAGAGATTATAACAATGCCGTTGAATTTTGTTTACACCATGTTGATCGTATTGCAACCATCATTGCAACGCATAATGAAAACAGTAATCTGCTTGGAGCTCAATTGTTGCACAGCAAAGGATTGCCGCATCATCATCCGCATGTGCATTTCAGCCAGTTATATGGCATGAGCGATCATATTACTTTTAATCTTGCAAAAGAAGGATACTCCGTTAGTAAATATTTGCCGTTCGGGCCTATTGAAGATGTTGTTCCTTACCTCATGCGCAGGGCACAGGAAAACAGCTCTATGAGCGGACAAACAGGAAGAGAACTGGCTTTGATTAAAAAAGAAATGAAACGAAGGGAGCTTTAATCCTTCATTCTTCCACATCTTGCTCACAGGAGCTATCTTACTCCTTGTTGCTTGCGGCTTTTAATTAACTTGCACCCATGCAACAATACCATGCTTTACTGCAGCATATTTTAGATACAGGTGTTGAAAAAACCGATCGTACTGGAACGGGTACTAAAAGTGTATTTGGTTACCAGATGCGGTTCGATCTGGCCAAAGGATTCCCCATGGTTACAACAAAAAAAATTCATTTACGCAGCATCGTACATGAGTTACTTTGGTTTTTAAAAGGCGAAACCAATATTACCTATTTAAAAGAAAACGGAGTAGGTATCTGGAATGAATGGGCTGATGAAAACGGGGAGCTTGGTCCGGTGTATGGAAAGCAATGGCGTAGTTGGGAAGGAGCCAATGGAGTAGTGGTTGACCAGATAAAAGAGTTAATTGCGCAGATAAAAAAAAATCCAGACAGCAGAAGACTCATCATCAGTGCGTGGAATGTGGCTGAATTGCCAAAGATGGCATTGATGCCCTGTCATACTATTTTTCAATTCTATGTGGCAGATGGAAAATTAAGTTGCCAGTTATACCAACGCAGTGCTGATGTGTTTCTTGGCGTTCCATTTAATATTGCTTCCTACGCTTTACTTACGTTGATGATTGCACAGGTTTGTGACCTGGAACCGGGTGAGTTTATTCATACTTTTGGTGATGTTCATATTTACAACAATCATATGGAACAGGTGAAGCTACAGTTGAGCAGAGATTTCTTTCCCCTTCCATCCATGAAATTAAACACTGAAGTAAAAGATATTTTTGAATTTAAGTTTGAAGATTTTACCCTTGAAAATTATCAGAGTCACCCAGCAATCAAAGCGCCGGTAGCAGTTTGAGTCAATATTCAACATTATTAAATCAGAAAATTGAGAATAAGTTTAATCGTTGCCGCTTCAACAAACAATGCCATTGGCAAGAGCAATCAATTGCTCTGGCATTTACCCATCGATTTGAAATTTTTCAAGAATACGACATGGGCCTTACCTGTGATCATGGGAAGAAAAACATTTGAATCGGTGGGCAGTAAGCCATTAACAGGAAGAACAAATATTGTTGTTTCACGAAAGACTGATTTAACATCGGAATTTGATCATGTTTGGTTCGCCGTTTCATTGGAGGATGCACTGGAACAATCAAAAAAACTGGAAACAAAAGAAATCTGCATTGCCGGCGGTGCTCAAATTTATGAACAGGCAATGAGAATCGCCAATCGTATTTATATGACAAGAGTGCATGCACATTTTGAAGCAGATGCATTTTTCCCTGCTATCAATGATGCCATTTGGGAACTTACGCAGAACAAAGATTTTGAAGCAGATGAAAAACATGCTTACTCCTTTTCCATTCAGCAATGGAATAGAATAAGTGAAAAGTAAAAAGTTGAAAGTGGAAAGTTATGAGTCGATCACTTTCTCATTTCTGATTTTATATTTCTAATTTTTGATTCGCAACATGTATTCTTCATTTCAGCTATCTATAAAATATCTCAACTATTACTTTACTGCATCTAATGGAAAGGGGCATGGTATTCATTCACCTTTTGTATTCAACCTGGTGGTTAAAATGCTGAATGATGAAACAAAATATGCTGTGTATAAAGAAATAGAAGCACAACGAATTCTGCTGCTGGGCAATAAAACCATTCTTGCAGTGGAAGATTTTGGTGCAGGCTCAGCAAAAGGATTGAAAAAACATCGGGTAGTACAAGAGATTGCCGTTTGTTCTTTAAAAAAACCAAAGTATGCTCAACTGCTGTATCGCCTGGTTAATTATTTTCAACCAAAGCAAATAGTGGAACTGGGCACCTCATTAGGTATTACAACCGCTTACCTCGCTAAAGCCAAACAGGATGCACAGGTAATAACAATGGAAGGGTCGGCTGCTATTGCAACAATAGCTGAGTCTGTGTTTAAAAAATTACAATTGCAAAATATTCATTTGGTTACCGGCAATTTTGATGAAACGCTACAGTCAACCATCAACCAACTCTCAACTGTTAACTTTGCATTTATTGATGGTAACCACAGGAAAGAACCCACACTAAACTATTTTCTCCAGTTGCTCGATCATGCTGATGATACAACAGTGATGGTTTTTGATGATATACATTGGAGTGAGGAAATGGAAGAAGCATGGGAAAAAATTAAACAGCATTCAGCCGTTACATTAACGATTGATTTGTTTTTTATCGGTTTAGTGTTTTTCAGGAAAGAGCAGAAAGAGAAAGAGCATTTTGTTATTCGTTTTTAATTTATTATGAATCTGCCAAATGCACTTATTGATTCAATTAAAAAAGTCAAAGGCTTTAACAAAGAAGCGTTTGAACAGGTGCATGCAAGTGGTGAGCAGGTAGTGTCAATTCGAACAAACCCATTAAAGTGGTCAATGAGCCAACAGCATGGCAGTATTCACCATTCACCACTCATCATTCACTCTTCTGTTCCCTGGTCATCAAACGGCTTTTATCTCACCGAACGCCCTTCCTTTACTCTTGATCCTTTATTGCATGCCGGAGTTTATTATGTGCAGGAAGCAAGCAGTATGTTTTTAGAACAAGCCATTTTACAAACGGTTGATGTATCGCAGCCCTTACTTGTACTTGATCTTTGTGCAGCTCCCGGTGGTAAATCCACCTTGCTGCAATCGGTTATCAGCAAAGAAAGCTTACTTGTGAGCAATGAGGTTATTCAAACAAGAGTGCATATTTTAAAAGAAAATATGATCAAATGGGGTGGCAGTAATGTGGTAGTTACCAATAACGATCCCAGGGAATTTTCAAAACTCAAAGGATTGTTTGATGTGCTGGTAATTGATGCACCCTGCAGTGGCAGTGGATTATTTCGTCGTGACCCACAGGCGATCAATGAATGGAGCGAAGACAATGTGCATCTCTGCAATCAGCGGCAGCAAAGGATTATAGCGGATGTATGGGATTGTTTGAAAGAAGATGGGGTGCTCATCTATTCAACCTGTTCGTATTCTTCTGAAGAGGATGAAGAGATTCTTGATTGGATGACCGAAAAGTGGAAAGTGGAAAGTGTACAGTTAAAAGTGGAAGACAATTGGAATATTGATGAAGTGCAATCTATAACAGGAGCTTATGGATATCGTTTCTGGCCCTACAAAGTAAAAGGGGAAGGTTTTTTTATTGCTGCATTTAAAAAGAAAGAAGAAACAGATATAGTTAAGATGAAAGTAAAGGCAATGCAACTGCCATTAAAAAATGAAACAGCTATTGCAGCAAATTGGTTACAAAAAATTGAAGGGTTGTCATTTATTCTGCAAGGGCAGAATATTGCAGTTGTTCCAACGCAATGGAATGAGCTTATTCAATTTCTGATGCAGGTACTAAAAGTGAGGTATACAGGCGTAGAGTTAGGAACAATCGCCAAAAATGATTTACTGCCAGAACATGCATTGGCCTTATCAACCTTAGGCAACAATTCCGTTTATACAGTTGAATTGGATATTAAACAGTCATTGAATTATTTGCGCAGGAATGAAATAATGATCAGCAATGAGCATAAAGGCTGGGCATTGGTTCAATATAATGGATATTATCTTGGATGGATAAAGATGCTGGGTAATCGCATCAATAATTACTATCCTAAAGAATGGCGCATACTCATGCGCTGATGTTTATTTGAATTTTGTATTGAACAGCAATTTCAAACCCGTCCAGATAATAATTATAACACTGCTGTAGAATAATACTTTAACTCCCCGGCTCTCCGGTTGATAGATCATTAGCAATGTTGCACAAATCATCAACAATCCAATAATAAATACAAAGGCAAGCCGGTTAAAATTTTGGCGTAAAGCTTTATTGGTAAAACTATCTTCCCTGAAGTTAATTTCATGTTTCAACACACCTTTTCGGAGATTGTTCATCACTTCTTTAATGTCAACAGGAAGGCGGTCGATGATATACAGATAATCTTCAGCTGAGTTTAAAACTTTATTAATTATAGCATCGAAGCTGAACTTCTCTTTTATTTTTTGTTTGGCAAAAGGTTCAATCATATGAATGAGTGAAATATCTGCATCCAGTGATTCTGCAAATTTCTGAATAGTTCCCAATGCTTTCAACAGCATATAAAGATTGGAAGGAACTCTCAATCCATGCCGTAGAATCACTTTAAATGTTTCGGCCATAAGGGCCGACAGATCAACTTTATCATACGAAATATAACTGTACTTATGAATTAGCTCACTGATTTCAAATTCAAGATCAGCCTGATCTTTATAAAAACCAATCTCCAGTAATACAAGTAAAGCCTTGGTGATACGATGCGTATCCTTTCTTGCAAAGCCCAGCATAAAATTGATGAGCGCCTGTATCTGCGCAGGTTTCAAGCTGGCTGTCATTCCGTGATCGAGCAATACCACTTGGTTGTTACCCCTGATCAGTAGATTGCCTGCATGCGGATCCGCATGAAAAAAACCATACTGCAAAATCATTTTCAATATTATATGAGTTCCATTCTCTGCAATTTGACGTGTATCAAAACCTCTTGCCAGTAATTCTTCTTTTGCATCGGGCTCAATACCGTTAATGTATTCCATCACCAGTAATTTCTGGGTACTGTATTGGTTGTACACTTTTGGTATATAACAATGTTCATCATGCTTAAACATTTCAGAAAAACGCAGCATGTTTCCTGCTTCATTGGTAAAGTCAAGTTCTTTCTGAATGATGACGCCAAAGTCTTCTATAAAACCAATAACATTAAAGCTGGCCAGTTCCGGATTTGATTTTACCACCTGCTCCGCCAATACTTTCATCAGTACAAGGTCTAAGGAAATTTTTTGCTTAATATGCGGACGTTGCACTTTTACGGCTACCTCTTCACCATTATGTAATTTACCACGATACACCTGGGCTATGGAAGCGGAGGCGATGGGCATTTGATCGAGGGATGAAAAAACGTCACGAATTGGATCCCCTAACTCTTCTTCAATGATAATAAAGGCAATTTCATTGTCGAAAGGTTTGGCTGACGTTTGCAATTTTTTTAATTCATTACGGAGTTGTTCTGAAACAAGGTCGGGCCGATCAGCAATAATTTGCCCAAACTTTACAAATGTGGGACCCAGATCTTCAATCATTAAACGAATACGTTCGGCTCTTGATGTTAATTTTCTTCCTTTGGGGTCAATGGTGCGCCTGAAAATACGGATTCCATACAACCAGTTTTTAAATAGATGTCTTGAAATAATCAATAAAATGCTGAGAAGCCTTATACTGTTTCTAAATATGCGATTGATCCTGAATATCCACATAAAAATGTATTAACCTTTCGGTAAAAAATATGTTTGTCTTTGTTAAACACGCTTTAAGGTAAAAATAAATGCTTAATTGCAGCAGGAAGGTAATCACAAAAAAAATATAAATAGAAAGGAGCCATAAAAGGCTCCTTTCTATTTACTCAGACATCAATTTATATGGATATTTGTTCTTTTATTTTGTTACCTGCGAGCTTTGTTGCATCCAGTATCTCCAATATCCTTCTTCTTGAATCTTCTTTAAGACCTCCAATTTCATGTTGAAAAACTTCTTTCAGTGCTTCCAATTCTTCTGCACTTTTTGATTTAACCCTGTTTAACCGGGCTCTAAGGTCAGTCACAGAATCACTTATTTTTTTCCTCGTATCAAATCCTTTTTCAGGGGCCATCAACATCCCAATAGCCGCACCTGCCGCTATGCAGGAAAAAATGAATTTCAAGTTCATAGAATTTTATTTTAGGTGAATAATGATAATATAATTCCAAGAACCTTGCCAGAATGAATAGAATATCTTTTTTTCAATCCACATATTGGAAGTTGAATGAAGGAAGTAACTATTAATAAAACCTGGTTAATTGAAGAAGACTGTCAATTACTTTCTGCCAAAGTCAGCAGGGTTTTCTCCCCATGCTTTGGTTTCCCATTTGAGGATTTTGTTCTTGAATTTATTTTCATGCAGCCAGTTTTCGGCACGGTGAATCAAATCAAAAATATGGTTGGTTTTTGCTGATTGTTCAAGATTGGTTTTGCATTTTTTTGCTTTTACCCAACTAATGGCATTACGGCTGTCGCTGTATATAGGCATGGATTGCAAATCATGTTTTTTGCAATAAGCTAAAGCATGTACAATAGCCAGAAATTCACCAATATTGTTGGTGCCATTGGCCAAAGGGCCTGTATGAAAAATTCTTGTACTGGTTTTATACAAAATACCCTGGTACTCCATATCTTTCTGCACACTGTTCCAGGCCGCATCCACAACTATACTATCATGTATGGGATTGCCAACCGCACTGTAGTCTTTAGCAGAAGCTCCTTTGTCTTTTTTATAGATATGTTTGGCAAAATGTTGTTTGTATGCAAGCTCAGCTTCTATCATAGTGGGGAATGATTTGTATGCCGCACCGGCGAAGCCCTCTACCTGTTGTTTGCAATCATTCCAACTGGTAAAAATACCCGGTTCTTTTCCTTTCCATACAACATAATATTTTGGTTGAGTCTTACTCATGTGGCTGCAATGTTAACAAAATAAATTTAAGGATAGACTTGCAGCATTTGCTGGGAAGATTTGAAACAGGTGAGACCTTAAATGTTTTTTAACTCTAAATTCTGCATCTTTGCACAGTAAATTAAATTCCATGAAAAGAACCTCTTTGTTTGTAGTTGTATTATTATTCAGCATCAGTGCATTTACACAAAGCACTCCCTTACTTGTACAATTAGATAATAACAACAATCCCTACTTAAGTCATAGCATAGGACCCAAAGAAAATTTTTACAGTATCGGACGTATTTATAATATGAGTCCAAGGGTATTTGCTCCTTATAACGGCTTAGAATTAACATCACCTTTAAGTATTGGTCAACAATTAAAAATCCCTTTGACCGAAGTCAATTTCTGGCAAACGGGTACAAGAAAAGAAAATGAAACTGTTATTCCTGTTTATCATGTTGTAAAGCAGGGCGAATTGCTTACAAGAGTCAGCCAGTTGTTTAAAACAGATAATGCTTCCATTAAATCATGGAATAATTTGAACAATGATGCAGTGAGTGTGGGTAGTAAAGTGATCATTGGTTTTTTGAAAGTTGATAAAACATTGTCTTCATTGGCAGCACAGGGAATGAATGTACGCAGTGAACCTACGCTTGTAAAACAGGAACAAAAGGTTGAAGTAAAAAAAGAAGAACCCAAAAAACAGGAGCCAATAGTAGTTAAAAAAGAAGAGCCTGTAAAACAGGATCGTCCTAAACAGGAAGTGAAAAAGGAAGAGCCGAAAATGGAAGTATCAACAGCAAGTTATTCCGGTAATGGTTTTTTTAGAGATGAATTTAACAGGCAGACCAACAATGGCAAACGTGTAAGTGGCAACAGTGGTGCTGGTTCTGTTTTCAAGAGTACAAGTGGCTGGAGCGATGGCAAATATTATGTGCTGGTGGATCATGTTGAAAAAGGCACCATTGTCATGATTAAAAATCCTTCAAACGGGAAAGCAGTATTTGCTAAAGTGTTGGGCGGAGTTGAAGAAACAAGCCCCGGCAGTGGATTGATGTTCAGGCTAAGTAATGCAGCAGCCGCCCAATTAGGTATCAGTGCCGAAAAGTTTAATGCAGAGATTGTTTGGGGGAAATAAGCTAAGAGATCGAAAGAGATAAAAGAGAAGAAAGAAAAATCTATAAAATAAAAAGAGAAAAGGCAACATTTATGAATGTTGCCTTTCTCTTTTATCTCTTTTTACTTATAGAACTCTTAGCTCCTGTATCCTCTCAAAAAATCATCAATCAGCATTTTCTTTTTTCCTTCGAGTTGTAATTCCAAAACATGGATGTAGCCATTGCTACAGGTGAATTTTAAAAATGTTTTGCTGTCGGTTAAAAACTCTCCAATAGTCTGGCCGCCTGAAGCGGCCTGACCCGCAACAACCTCTTTCTTCGACCGGTAGATCTTCATCATCTTTCCATTAAACGTTGTAAAAGCTCCGGGAAAAGGAGAGAGCCCACGTATAAGATTGTGCACTTCATCAACAGGTTTGTTGAAATCAATTTTACAGGTTTCAGTAAATATTTTGGGGGCATGTTTGAGAGGTGAATGGTGAGTGGTGAATGGTGAATGAGAGTTTGTGGTTGTAGGGTCGTTCATTGTCCATTCAGCATTGACAATTGACGACTGATCTTTTTCTTCAATCGTTCCATTAAGTAATCCGTCAATTGTTTGTAAGAGCAATTTCGCTCCAACTTCTTTCATCCGATCATGTACTTCTCCTGCCGTTTCATCTTCACCAATTAAAAAAGATTCCTGCAGCAATATATCACCGGTATCAATTTCATGTTTGAGTTTAAAAGTAGTAACACCTGTTTCAGGTTCTCCATTTATAACCGCCCAGTTAATAGGTGCGGCACCACGGTATTGAGGTAATAAACTTCCATGTACATTAATGGTGCCCATGGGAGGCATGTTCCAAACAACCTCGGGCAACATACGAAAAGCAACAACAATCTGCAGATCAGCTTGCAATGATTTCAGCTCTTCTAAGAATGCAGTGTTCTTTAATTTTTCCGGTTGAAGAATGTGTAAGCCATTTTCAACTGCATATTTTTTTACTGCGCTTTCATTCATCTTTAAACCACGACCGGAAGGTTTATCAGGTGCTGTAATTACACCCGCAATTTGGTAACCTGCCTTCACCAATGCATCTAATGAAGCAACAGCAAATTCAGGAGTACCCATAAAAATAATGCTGATGGATGATTTTTCAGTCATGCGGCAAATGTAAATATAGAAAGACAAAAAAGACCAATGAAAAAATGAGGGAAAGCTCCAGACTACCAGGGGTGAGCTGTAAGGAAATACATTGTTGTTTTTTTAAACCTAATTTTTTCTTTCTTGAAACGTACGCTAAAAGCAAATAGCTTTCTTTAAATTTACTTTGACTCCTGCTCATCCTCCACCTCAATGATCTTATCTACCTGGTTGATCTTGGTAAGATTATTGCGTTGCAGAATTTCTTTCGCCAGGTTCAGATAGTTGATAGCACCTTTACTGTCGGCATCATATAAAATAACCGGCTTGCCAAAACTGGGAGCTTCACTTAAACGTGTATTGCGGTGAATGATGGAATCGAACACAATGCCTTCAAAATGCCGGCGTACTTCGCTTACTACCTGGTTGCATAAACGCAAACGGCCATCATACATGGTCATTAAAATTCCTTCAATGGCCAGTGATGTGTTCAGGCGGCTTTGAACAATCTTAATGGTGTTGAGTAATTTGCCCAAACCTTCCAATGCAAAAAATTCAGTTTGTACAGGAACCAATACAGAGTCAGCGGCTGTTAACGCATTCACCGTAATGAGGCCCAGTGAAGGGGAGCAATCAATCACAATAAAATCGTAATCGTTCTTTAAAGATTCAAGTAAATGTTTTAAAACGCCTTCCCGGTTGGGTTGATTGATCATTTCAATTTCCGCACCTACCAAATCAATATGTGAAGGAATGAGATCGAGATTAGGTATTTCTGTTTTTAATATAACATCTTTTGCATTGGCACCATTTACAAAACAGTCATACAGGCTTTGTTGAATATGATGCAGATCAAATCCAACGCCAGTTGTGCTGTTGGCCTGCGGATCAGCATCTACCAATAATGTTTTGTATTCAAGCACGGCAAAACTGGCAGCAAGATTAATTGCTGTTGTAGTTTTGCCAACTCCACCTTTCTGATTTGCTATTCCAATAATTCGACCCATATTTTCAAATTAATTAATCTTCCAACCTTACAGTTCAATCGTTTCACCAATGCCCGGCAATTTCAACTCTAATCCATTCCGTTCAAAATACTGTTGTGCTTTTTCTGGATCTATAACAATATGAGGGAAGGTATTATAATGAACTCCAATAACTGTATGACAACTGATCATATGTGCTGCTCTTACTGCATCTTCCATTCCCATGGTGAAATTATCACCAATCGGCATGATGGAAAAAGCAATTGGCGAACCTTGTGGTATTAACTGCATATCCAATGTTAAACCCGTATCGCCACTGTAATAAAAATTCTTTTGTCCCATTACTACAAAACCCATAGGGTTGCCACCATAACTGCCATCGGGTAAAGAAGAAGAGTGTTGTGCGGTAACACATTTCACCTTTCCAAAATCAAAAGTCTTTCTGCCACCTGTATTCATTGGATGAATATTGTCCAAACCTTGTTTCATCAGCCATTGATAAATCTCCCAGTTACAGACAACCAATGCACCGGTTCGGTTCGCAATACTTACACAATCTGCAACATGATCTTCATGGCCATGACTGATAAAAATATAATCTACCTCTATTGCATCAATGTCAACTGAAGCGGCCAACTCATTGGGTGAAATAAAAGGATCAAAGAGCAGCTTTTTCCCTTTTACCTCTACACAAAAACAGGAGTGGCCATAGTATGTAAATTTCATGAATGCTTAAGTTTCAAAACGACTCAAAGACAGCAAAAACATTGATTTTCATCAGCGTAATGCCATACTGACAAAAATAAGGGTTCGGCATAATATTCGGGAACAATAGTTATCCCCCGTATGTTATGGATATGTGTTGAAACCACTTATCAAAAATAACAGGTGGTTGCTTTTTTTATTCTTCAATTTTGACAATTATGAGAAGGTTAGCTGGATCATGGATTTTTTTATTGATATTCATCCTGCTTGATATTTATGTTTTCCAGGCATTGAAACTTGTAGCAGGTGGATGGGCGCCTAAAACAAGAATGATCGTTTACGGCGTTTACTGGAGCATTAGCATTCTTTCTGTTGCTTTAATGCTCAGTATTGTATTTACTAATTATGAAAACTGGCACAAACTGTTACGCACTTATGCATTTGCTGTGGTAATAGGATTATTCCTTGCCAAACTTCTTGCCAGTGCTTTTTTTCTTGTTGATGATGTAAGAAGAGTAATACAATGGGCAGGCAGCTTTCTTTTCCCTGCATGGAATCCAAAAAATACCGGCGACGGAACAGGTATTACCCGATCAATGTTTCTCAGTTGGGCAGGTCTTGCAGTTGGCGGAGGCTTATTTACTACTTTATTGTACGGCTTTGGAAACAAATATAAATACAACCTGCAAAAACTGGCATTGAACTTTACCAATCTGCCAGCAGTATTCAAAGGGTTTAAAATCATACACATCAGTGATATACATAGCGGAAGTTTTACTGATAAACAGGCAGTGATGAAAGGCATTGAAAAAATCAATCAGCAAAATGCGGATGTGATTTTATTTACGGGTGATTTGGTGAATAATGCTGCTGATGAAATGAAGGAGTATATGGATGTGTTCAGCAATTTAAAAGCTAAACATGGTGTGTACTCAACACTGGGTAATCATGATTATGGTTTTCCTACCGGTGCAACTAAAGATGAAGTGTTGCAAAAACAAATAGCCAATGCTGAAAAGGTTAAAGAAATACATGCTGCATTGGGTTGGAAATTATTAAGCAATGAACATGTATTGATTGAACGGGATGGCGAACATATTGCTGTATTAGGAGTTGATAATACCAGTGCCAAAGCCAACTTCCCTTCATTTGGGAAATTACAGCAAACACATGCGCCTACGAAAGATGTAGCATTTAAGATATTGATGAGTCATGACCCTTCGCATTGGAATTTTGAAGTAACAAAGAGTTACAGTGATATTGATCTAACCCTCGCAGGGCATACACATGGTATGCAGTTTGGTGTGGAGTTACCCGGTTTTAAATGGAGCCCGGTGAAGTATGTATATAAACAATGGGCCGGTTTGTATGAAGAGGCCAATCAGAAGCTTTATGTGAACCGTGGATTTGGTTTTATTGGTTACCCCGGCCGTGTGGGTATTCTACCTGAAATCACGTTGATTGAACTTACTTAACATTCCCTTACGAAGGAACTTGGGTGAGACGATAAATGTTGCACTCACACCAAGCCGTGAGAGGTAGGTATTTCTTTTCTTACTATTAAACTAACTTGCAGTCGGGCGGTCTATTTGTTTTAGCCGCCCGACTTTATGCCTAAACCACTTATTCAACTCTTACTGGCTTTGCTGCTTGTTGGTTCCGTGCATGCACAGGAAACAGTTATTGATTCAATCCCTCTTAATAAAGATTCTATTGAAAAAGAATTAGATGATTTTTTGAAATTGTTTGATTCCATCCAACAACCTAAAAGTTATTTTTTAATTGGCGTTGGAATAGGGAACACGCAGTATAGTGTAAAAAATATCTCTTTAAATGCACAGCAACCAACGAATAACCTCAGTATCATTCCAACACTTGGGTATTATCACAAGAGTGGCATTAGTCTTACCTACAACAACTACCTATTAAAGGAAAAAGCATCCACTCAACTATTACAACACTCGCTTACATTTGCTTATGATAATGCAGGAAATAAGGCTGTTGACTACGGCATTTCATTTACACGTTTTATGGCAAAGAAGGAGTTTGTAAATACATCCTCACCCTATGACAATGATCTGCTTGCGTATGTAAATAAGAAAGAAGGATTTTTTCAACCAGGTATAATGCTTGGTTTCTCAGCAGGCAAATACAGGGAAACATCACTTTATCTAGATTCGCAGTATGTAATTTATCCGGGACCGGGCTATCGCTATTTTTATGTGAATGATACTTCTGCAATCAAAGTTCGTGACCTTACAATCATTCCTTACCTGCAATCAGAATTTGAATGGAAAGGAATTGGTAAAAAGGATTTGATTGTATTTAAACCTTCTTTGATGTTTATTAGTGGGATCAATCAATTTACAATTGATTCTAAAGGAAGAAGGAGCGTTCTTCAATATCCAAGAATAGGAAGGAGTTACTCTGAATCAGCATCTCAATCATCTGGCTTCAACCTGCAATCACTTGGATTTAGTTTTGATGCAACATGGTATATTGGAAAATTTTATATCAATCCGCAAGTTTATTTTGACTATTATTTGTTGAGCAGTGAAAATAAATTTAATACACTTT
Source organism: Lacibacter sp. (assembly GCA_046593655.1). Lineage (GTDB taxonomy): Bacteria > Bacteroidota > Bacteroidia > Chitinophagales > Chitinophagaceae > Lacibacter. Next base: position 41,328 of record JBKJNM010000089.1, read on the forward strand.
ATACAGTACAGGCAGGGATCATGTTTTAATTTTACAATTTTATTCACTTCTTAACATATTTTTACCAGCGGCAAAATATCATTTGCACTTATTTAGCCGTCTATCAAACAACTAAAATCATATGTATGAAAAGGTATAGTATTCTTCTTCTTGTTGCATTGGTTATTACTTCTGCATCATTTGCACAAAGTTTTAAGTTTGGACCCAAGCTGGGTGCAAATCTTGGGAAAATTGAAGGAAAGGGTTTCAGCGAAGCTTACACATTAGGTTATCATGTAGGTGGCTTTACGGAAATTGGTTTGGGTAAAAAGTTTGGTATCCAGGCCGAAGTATTGTTTAATCAAATTAATGGCGATACGGTTTCAGGATTCAAAGCAATTTATCAAAACATTGATCAGCAAAATTTTTCTGATCCGCAATTGAATTACTTAAGTATTCCTTTGTTGCTTACTTTTAAACCGGTAAAAGTATTAACCTTACAGTTGGGTCCTCAGTTCGGTATATTGATGGATAATAATAAAAATCTCATACAAAACGGAAAGGATGTATTTAAGAAAGGTAACCTCTCCATGCTTGCAGGTGCACAATTGAATATACTGCGGGTAAGGGTATATGGGCGTTATGCAGTTGGCCTTAACAATATCAATGATGTTGACGACCAGGAAAAATGGACAACAACCGGATTTCAGTTAGGAGTTGGGTTTGCGTTCTAACTAAAACATAGTTTCAATATATCATAAGGCTTCCTCAACGGGACGCCTTTTTTATTGTCTGATTCTTTTTCAAACTTATATAATTAACAGATTAATAGATTTTAACCTGAGTATCAGTTTGTTAAGCTCATCTTTACAAATGCTCCTCAACTTTGGCACTGACTTTGAAATATAATAACCAGTAAAAAATAAATGTTTATGAAAAAGATTTTCTTATTGATAGTACTCGTGTCAGCAGCTTTATTTTCTAATCATGCAAAGGCTCAGATAAACGTTAACCTCGGACTTCAACCAGCTTGGGGTCCGGTCGGTTATAATCATGTGGATTATTATTATTTACCTGATGTGGACGCCTATTATTATGTGCCAAACAAAAAGTTTATTTATTTAAACAATGGCAACTGGATTCATTCAAATGCATTACCTGTTCGTTACAGTAATTATAATTTATACAGTGGATATAAAGTAGTGTTGAATGAACCAACCCCTTATTTACGTTATGCCAATCACAAAGCGGTTTATGCAAAATATAAGAATAACCACGGCAGGCAGGTAGCAATTAAAAACGCAAAAGGTCCTAAGGTAAATGTTGTTAAAAAAAGCAGCCCTGCAAAAGGCAATCCTGTTAAATCACATACAAAAGCAAAAGGGAAAAATAAAAATTAGTAATTTGATCTATTGAAATAGCCTCCCCCGTTCAATTGAACGGGGTTTTTTTATTTTTTGCTTTTTATACATTTACAATCAATACCGGAATATCCAGTTCATGTCTTACAGCTTCAATCGTTTCACCAAATACATAATCTTTTAAACCTTTATGACGGTGGGCACCCATGATCAACAGATCGGCTTTACTTTCTTTTACAATGCGAACAATTTCTTTGATGCGGCTTTTATATCCAAGTGCTGTGGAAACTTGATAGCCTTGTTTCAACATTGTTGCAGCATAGTATTTAAGACGTTCACGGTCAATCCGTGTTTCGTAGTCATCCGTATTATCGCCCAGCAATCGGGCAGGCGCTGTTTCAACAATATGTAAGAAGATATAAGCTGCCTCCTTTCTTCCCTGGTTCAATGCATAGGCAATAAGCTTTTCATCATTCTCAGAAAAGTCAAGCGATACAGCAATTCTTTTTACTTCAGGTACAACAAGATTTGACAAAGAAGGAATTTCGCCATGCATTTTAATACTGTCTTTGCGGGTTTGTTTGCGGATCAGTGGCAATAATGTCATGGTTAAAAACAACCACACAAATCCAAGAGCAATGATTGGTATAAAGATCTTCCAGAAGAGCATCCCTTCCTGGTTATAGACAACCATGATTTCCTGCGTCACTAAACGCACATTTAAAAATACAAGAATAACAGCAATGAGCCAGGCTGCAATTTTTACCCAGAGCTTAATAGCAAACTCACCCATCGTTTTTTTATCACTTACAAAATGAATGAGCGGTATAACGGCAAAGCCTAACTGTAAACTTAAAATCACCTGGCTGAAAACAAGTAAGTCATCAATTTTTTCTTCACCATAAATAAGAATCACAATGATAGCAGGAACGATGGCAATTAAACGGGTCATTAAACGACGTAAAAGCGGATTGATACGAATGTGTAAATATCCTTCCATTACAATTTGCCCGGCTAATGTACCTGTGATGGTGCTGCTTTGCCCGGCAGCTATCAATGCAACTGCAAAGAGGATAGGAGCCAGTTGAGTGCCAAGTAGTGGCGCCAATAACTGATGTGCATCTTCAATCCTTGCAACCTGTGTATTACCTGTTTTAAAGAAAACAGTTGCAGCCAAAACTAAAATGGCAGTGTTTACAAAGAAGGCTGCATTTAAAGCGATGGTACTGTCAATAAAATTAAACTTCAATGCCCGCCTGATGCTTTGTTTATCTTCCCCGATCTTTCTTGTTTGCACCAGCGCCGAGTGTAAATACAAATTATGCGGCATTACAGTAGCACCGATGATACCCACAGCAATATATAATGCCTGGTTGCTTAATGCTGTTGGTATCAACCCCAGTGCCACCTCCGGTAAAGAAGGTTTGGCGATAATGATCTCAATTAAAAAAGAACTTCCAATAATAACCACCAGGGCAATGATGAAGGCTTCCAATTTCCTGATGCCATAATTCTGCAGCCATAGTAATAGCAAGGTGTCAAAAACGGTAATGCTAACACCCCACATGAGGGGAAGCCCTGTTAACAGGTAAATACCTAAGGCCATACCAATTACTTCAGCAAGATCGCATGCAGCAATGGCAATCTCTGCCAGTATGTATAAACAAAAATTAACGACTGGCGGATATACTTCACGGTTGGCCTGTGCCAGGTCCCTTCTGCGAACGATACCCAACCTTGCACTTAAACTTTGGAGCAGTAACGCCATGAGATTGCTCATCAACAAAACCCAAATGAGTTGATAGCCAAATTTTGCACCACCCTGTAAATCGGTTGCCCAATTGCCGGGGTCCATATAACCAACGCTTACAAGATATGCCGGTCCTGCATAGGCCAAAATTCTTCTCCAGCCCTTTTGTGGTTTGGTTGTGTCAACTGTGCCATGTACTTCACTAAGCGACGTATCAGTATGCTTTATTTTCATAGGTTAGATAAGGTTTACAAAAATGTTTTTGGCCAACTGTTCACTGAGGGTGATTAATGGTTGATTACGGATCTTTATTTCAAGCGAACTATCAAATAAAAAACGTTGTTTAATTTCCAGTTTTGTTCCGATTCCGATTTTTTTCTGCCGCAACATTTCAAGCAGTCCACTACTTTGATCTCCAACGCCGGTTACAATCGCCTGCTGTTGTTCTTTTAATTGATGCAGGCTGATATGGTTGGCGGCTTCCATCCGGCCACTGCTGTCAGGAATCGGATCGCCATGCGGATCAGCTTTGGGGTAACCAAGAAAATGATCCAGCCTTTCAATCAGATCATTGCTGCTTACATGCTCCAGCTCTTCTGCAATGGCATGCACGGCATCCCATTCAAATTTTAATTTCTCTACTAAAAAAAATTCCCATAACCTGTGACGACGAACGATGTTTAATGCTAATTTCTTCCCTTCTGCATTTAGTTTTACGCCATAGTAAGGTTCATAATGGAGGAGTTTTTTCTCTTTCAGTCGTTTGAGCATATCCGTTACAGAAGCTGGTTTGGTTTGCAACTCGGCCGACAGTTCATTGGTTGTAACATTACTGTCGGTTTGCTGTAAACGCCAAATGGCTTTAATGTAGTTTTCTTCCGCAATAGAAAAATTCATACCGTATGAAATTATAATTTAGACAAATCTAAAAAAAAAAATTAAACCAGGCTTAATTTTGGAGAGAATTTTGATTCACAGTCAAAAACTTTACTTTTAAGTACTTTTCACAATTGGTCATATGAATAAAAAATGGATGTGGTTGTTGTTGTTTGTTGTGTTTATTGCCTGCAAAAACAAAAAGAATAAGGCAATTACTGATGAAGATCTAACGGCTGCTGATTTTATTAGCCTTGCATCTCCACTTCCTTTCCCTATCCTCATCAATGATGCTATGCTTAATAAAAAGGAAAAGGATTCTTCTCTTATTAACCAGGCTGCCTTTCAAACATACATCCCCGATACAGTTTTTAAAAAACTATATCCCAACACCAAACAATTAAAACTTTATCTCATAGGTAAAGCAACCGACGAAGAGAAAAGAAACTACATCGTTGTGAAATCCATTCTTGATAAAACAAGAAAAGTGCAATTGTTTTACTTTGATAAGGAATCAGCGTTTTTATCGGCCATTGACATCAGCAACTATATGCCCAAAGGCCTGGGACCAAAATATTGCAGAATCGATAATAAATTCAATATTTCCTTTATACAGGAATTAAAAACTCCTACGGGTGAATTATGGACCAATGAATCCATTTATTATATGGATGCAACGGGGCAGTTTATCATGGCCATGACGAACAGTACTGAAGATTTGAGCGATGTGATCATGGGTAATCCTATAGATACCTTTGCCCGCAAGAATAAATATTCAGCCGACTATACAAGCGATAAAAAAAACTTGGTGTCTATACGTGATGGGGTATCAGCAAAAGCCTTTCAATTCTTTATCCACTTCAGCAAGCAAAACGGCCAATGTGCCGGCGAAGTAAAAGGGGAAGCTGAGTGGATTGCTCAAAACAAAGGCATTTTTCGTGATGCTGACAGCGATTGTGTAATTGAATTTAATTTCAATAATTCTTCAGTCAATATCAAAGAACAGAACGGTTGTGGTTCTTACAGGGGCATTACCTGTTTCTTTGAAGGATCTTATCCTAAGAAGAGGGAGCCTGTTCAACCTAAACAAAAATTAAAAAAGAAAAAATGAATGATCGTACTTTAATCAGCTCAGGATCTCCATGGGAAGATGTGGTAGGTTATTCAAGGGCTGTAAAAGTGGGCAATCTTGTTGAAGTTGCCGGCACAACAGCCGTTGATGGAGATGAGTTGATAGGAGAGGGCAGTGTATATAAACAAACAAAATTCATTTTTCAAAAAATAGGAAAAGCGCTTATACAGGCTGGTTCTGCGCTAGAGCATGTAGTACGTACAAGGATGTTTATCACTGATATTTCAAAATGGGAAGAGGCTGGTAAAGCACACGGTGAAGTGTTTCAAAAAATTAAACCGGCTTCAACAATGGTAGAAGTTTCGGGCTTAATTGATTCCCGTTTACTCATTGAAATAGAGGTAACCGCAATAATACCAAACGATTGATGTGAACAATCGAAGTGCCCCAAAAAGGCTCATTTAAAATTTTCCATTTATATTGCGAACCCTTTAGCAAACTAACTCAGTATTATGACGTTTAATAATTTTAAAGTTCCCTATCAGTCAGATAATGCCTATTCAAAAAAAGTTGCCTACTTCTCTATGGAGTTTGCAATCCATCAGCCATTAAAAATTTATAGTGGCGGCCTCGGTTTTTTAGCAGGATCGCATATGCGCAGTGCTTATGAACTGAAACAAAATTTAATTGGTATTGGTATTTTGTGGAAGTATGGATATTACGACCAGGCCCGCAACCAGGATCAAACATTACAAGTGCAGTGGAATGAAAAAATTTATAATTTTTTAGAAGATACAGGCCTCAAATTCCAGATCAATATACACGAACATCCTGTTTGGGTAAAAGCGTGGTATCTCAATCCGGAAACATTCAAGAGCGCCCCGATGTTTTTACTGAGTACCGATTTGCCGGAGAACGATTATGTTTCTCAAACCATTTCCCATCGTTTGTATGATGCAAATGTTGCCACCAAAGTTGCCCAGTTTATTTTGTTGGGAGTAGGAGGTGCCAAACTCATTGATGAATTGGGGTTTAAACCAGATGTGTACCACCTCAATGAAGCACATGCAATTTCTTCTGCGTTTTATTTGTATAAGAAATTTGAAAATATTGATGAAGTAAAGAAACGACTTGTATTTACAACACATACACCTGAAGAAGCAGGTAATGAAAAACACGACATTCATTTATGTGAGAAAATGAGTTATTTCTGCGGTATTCCTTTGAGCGAAGTAAGGAAGCTCACCGGTATTCATGATGATCAGTTCAATCATTCATTAGCAGCATTAAGGTTTGCAAGAAATGCAAATGGCGTAAGTGCATTGCATGGAGAAGTGAGTCGTAAAATGTGGAGCCATTACCAGGATATTGCTCCCATCACCAGCATTACCAATGCTCAGAACTGGAGATACTGGGCCGATAAGCAATTGTATTTTTCAATGGATGAACACAATGATGAACGTTTTGATGACCGTAAAAAATATTTAAAGAAAAGGGCATTTGATTTGGTTGCTGATCAAACAGGAAAACTGTTTGATCCAAATATTCTAACTATTGTATGGGCCCGGCGTTTTGCCGGTTACAAAAGAGCGGAGTTAATTACAAGAGACCTTGATCGTTTTAATGCTTTGCTCAGCAGTAAAAAATATCCCGTTCAAATCATTTGGGCTGGCAAGCCTTACCCTGTTGATTATCCGGCCATCAGTGATTTTAATAACCTTGTACACCTCAGTAAAAATTATAAGAATATTGCTGTATGTACCGGTTATGAATTGTCATTGAGCAAACGCCTGAAGCAGGCATCGGATGTATGGTTGAACAACCCCCGTGTGCCACGTGAAGCAAGCGGCACCAGTGGTATGACAGCAGCCATGAATGGTGCCGTGAACGTTAGTACATTTGATGGTTGGATCTGCGAATTTGCGAACCATGGTAACAACAGTTTTATTGTTCCGCCTATTGATTACAGTGCAGTGCATGTTCAGGAGCAGGATCAGTATGATCTTGACCAACTGTATGAAATATTGGAAAACCAGATTCTGCCCATGTACTACGATAATTACAATGTGTGGCGCCAAATTACCCAGAATGGTATGAGAGATGTACGTTTCCAGTTCGACAGTAACAGGATGGCAGATGAATATTACAAATTGATGTATAAATAAAAATATAAAGTAGTCAACTAACACAAACCCCAACGGCAACGTAGGGGTTTTTTAATTATTTTTAGTGTATGACTCAATATACAAAAATATTTGAATTACGTTGGGCCGATGTAGATGCCAATTTACATGTGATGCATTCTAAATACTATGAAATTGGTGCTCATACACGTTTGAGTTTTTTAGGTGAGCAGGGATTTACACTTGATGTGATGAGGGAATTAAAGATTGGCCCGATCTTATTCAGAGAAGAATGTGTGTTTAAACGTGAAATCAATGCTGGAGAAATCATTGCTGTAAATATGTTGCTCACCAAATGCAGGCGTGATGGATCGAGATGGAGTACTAAACATGAGTTGAAAAAAGAAGATGGAACCATTGCAGCGCTCATTAACGCTGATCTTGCATGGTTAGACGTCATCAAACGAAAACTCACCATACCTCCACTGGCGGCAGCGTTGATTGAGAAAATTCCTAAGGCAACTGATTTTGAATACAGCGATTAATTAATCTGTCAATTCACTCAATTCAAGCCAGCGCATTTCTTTTTCATCAAGCAGGGTTGTTATTTGAGCAATACGATTCGATAGTTTTTGTAATTCATCAAAGGGAAGGTTGCCATTATTGAGTTGATTGCTGATACTCACCTTTTCAGCAGATAAGTTTTCAATTTCTTTCTGCAAATTTTCAAACTCTCTTTTTTCTTTAAAGTTGAATCGTTTTTTTGCCTCGATCGTTGCTGGCTGCTGTTCAATGGCAATAGTTTTCTTTTCAACCAACGGGTCACCCCTGATATCCATCATCTTTTCCTGTTCTTTTTGCCACAACCTGAGCTGTGCATAGTTGCCGGGAAAGTCTCTTACCACAGCATCGCCTTCAAACACAAACAAATGATCAACCAACCGATCCATAAAATAACGGTCGTGACTTATTATCAATAAACAGCCGGGAAATTCGCTCAAAAAATTTTCAAGTACTGCAAGTGTAGGTAGATCGAGATCATTTGTAGGTTCATCTAATATCAGGAAGTTAGGGTTGCGGAAAAGGATAGATAATAAGTGTAATCTTCTCTTTTCTCCACCGCTTAATTTTGAGATATAAGTGTATTGTTTATCGGGATCAAATAAAAACAGTTGCAGGAATTGGGCAGCGCTTAATGAACCGCCCGATGCTAAGGGGAAATTTTCAGCGATGTCTTTTACAAATTCAATGACCCGTTTATCTTCTTTTACCTCTAATCCTTTTTGCGAATAGTTGCCGAAGATGATGGTATCACCAATATTGATTTTGCCACTATCCGGTTCTTGTATTCCCTGGATGATATCAATAAAGGTTGATTTACCTGCACCATTCTTTCCTACCACACCAACACGTTCGCCTTTTTTAAACGTGTAATCAAATCCTGCAAGGATTTTTTTATTGCCGAAGCTTTTATAAATTTTTTTCATCTCCACCACTTTGCCACCCAGCCTGTTCATCTTCATACTCAGTTGCACCTGCTGATCTTCAATTTGTTTTTTGGCTCTTGCTTCTACTTCATAAAAATTATCCTGTCTGGATTTGCTTTTAGTTGTTCTTGCTTTTGGTTGTTTCCGCATCCACTCGAGTTCTTTACGGTACGTATTTTTTGCTTTGTCAATACTTGCAAGATCACTTTCAATACGGGCGGTTTTCTTTTCCAAATAGTTTTCATAATCGCCTTTGTATTCATAGAGATTATCTCCTTCCAGTTCCCATACTTCAGTACAAACGGTATCAAGAAAATAGCGGTCGTGGGTTACAAGCAACAGTGTAATATTTTCTTTGCTCAAATAATGTTCCAGCCATTCCACCATTTCCACATCCAGATGGTTGGTAGGTTCATCCATGATGAGGAGTACATGTTTATGATCAAAACCAATATCAATCAGTGTTCGTGCCAATGCCACCCGTTTACGCTGCCCGCCCGATAAGGTGCCTGCCAACTGCTGGAGTTCATGAACATTCAGTTTGCCCAATATCTGTTTTACTTTGCTGTCAAAGTCCCATGCATCCAGCTCATCCATTTTAATGATGGCGGCATTGAGTTTTTGCTCATCATAGTTTTCACTGATGGCTTCATATTCCTTAATGGCATTGATCACGGGATGATTGTGCTGAAAAATATTATCAAGGATCGATTTGCTTTCATCAAACTGCGGTTCCTGTTCAAACAAAGCAATATCCACATCTTTGTTAATGCGGCATTTGCCTTCATCCGCCGTTTCTTTACCGGCCAAAATTTTTAATAAAGTTGATTTACCCGAACCATTCCTGGCAACGAGAGCAATCTTATCGCCTTCTTCAATGTGAAATGAAATACCTGAGAACAAAGGTTGAATACCGTAACTTTTTGTTAAACCCTCAACAGAAACATAATGCATGCTGCAAAGATAAGTGAGTCGTGCTGAAGGGCTGTGCAGCAAAAACAAAAGTTGTTTCCAATAGAGAGGAAACAACTTTTGAAGAATGAAAAAGGGTACTTTATTTTTTAGGTAATAATACTGCATCAATTACATGCACTACGCCATTACCTGCAGTAAGATCGGCTGCAGTTACGTTTGCACCATTAATGGTTACTTTGCCATCTTTAATTGCAACAGTTAATTCAGCACCGTTTACTGTTTTGAGTTTCTGACCATCTTTCAGATCAGCAGCTTTTAAGGAACCGGACACTACATGGTAAGTTAAAATTCCTGTAAGTGTAGCTTTGCTTTCCGGCTTTAATAAATTGTCAAGCGTTCCGGCCGGTAATTTATCAAATGCCGCATTGGTAGGAGCAAATACCGTGAATGGACCTGCACCGCTTAATGTTTCAACAAGACCCGCTGCTTTTAAAGCGGCAACCAATGTTGAATGATCGGCCGAGCCAACTGCAATGTCAACAACTGTTGCAGGTGTTACAGGCGCAGCAACTGTATCAGTGGTTACTTCTGTTTTCATGGTATCGCTTGTTGTTTCAGTTGTTTGCTCACCGCTTCCGCAGGAGCTCATCAATACTGCAATAGCTGCAGATGTCATCAAAGAGAGAAATGTTTTGTTCATAAAAATGTTTGTTTCGAAATAGAACAAGCATGATATAGATTAGTTTAACCGCTCATCAAAAATAAATGCATAACTGTGCAAGGATTCTAAGTAAAGGAGAATAGATCATTCAACAAACCTAATGACTTGCAAAATAGATGAGCAAACAAATAAGGATTGTGAGGAGAAGTATCCATACATTTTTCAGCTTCATCCAAAACTCTTTTTGTTTTTTTTGTTGAAGTACCTGTTCAATTTTCTTTAATAAGGGAGGGTGCGTATCAGCTAATTTCCTGAGTTGAGTTATTGCTACACGGGTTTGGTTGTAAGGAAGGGGGGTGATTGCTTTTAATAAGGTACTGATGATTGATTGATGAATATCTGTTTCCTTCAACGCCAGTAATTGAAGAATCACATCGTTATTAAGCAGTGATGATATTCTGGCAGCAATGGCATCATAATCCATACGGTAAACATCCATCACAGCAATGGCTTTGTTCAATTCCAAACTTTTAATGAGAATATTGGGAGCTGTAATCATGTCCTGGCCAATCGTTTGTCCTTGTGCTTTGCTGAGCCAACGCTCCTGCAGGTAAGCTTCTTTTTTCCGTGGGTTGATCAATGTTTCATATGCTTCTTTGATTTCATTAAACCTCATCATGGAATAAGGCTCCTGGTTATTCTTATCGGGGTGATAGATCATCACCAGTTTGCGGTAAGCCTGTTTAATTTCTGGAACAGTGGCCGTTACCGGTACATTTAGTATTGTATAATAATCTTTCAAGCACGCAAAACTAAGGGGGAGCGGTAAAATAAACGCAACCTGCTGAAAATTGTTATTTTTAAACCTAATGAAAAAAGTTATTTGTTTACTCTTATGGATGTTGCCGTTTATAGTTTACGCTGAAGATTCAACAGCAGTTGGGGATAAGCCTTCGCAGAAACTGAAGGGCTATAAAAAATTATTTTACAGGGTCATTACTTTGCATCCCAAACTGAACTCCCAACTGGAAAAGGATTTGCTCAGGCATTACTTGATAGGGTCCGGATTAACTCACCAACTTTCAGATGGAGATTTTTTACGTTTAAAAAGTTTAGTTTATTTTAATCCCAATCATTGCAAAGCAATTTATTCGAATCAACAGCGGTATTGTATTCAGCAAGCAGATTTAATTGAGGATGCGTATTTTGGTTGGGCATTCGGCACTATCAGTTGTATTTATCAAACAACATCCGGTTTGTTGATTTCTATTGCTGATGTATATGATTTCAACAAAAAGAAAAAAGGGAACCGCAATTTAAAATATGAGATGATCACAAGATTTTTCAACTTGATTGCGCCAAAATCTGCCCGGTCTTTTCTCGTAACATATAATGCGGATGGTTATATTTTGGTTCCTTAGTTGATGATTGCTGAGCCAGGGATTTCAAAAATCAGGTCCTTTCCGTAACAACCTGCCGGTGTTTGGTAACCTGCTTTAAAATTTCCTGAGAGAATTTTTTGGGTAATGATCAAACAGCCAATGGCGGTTACTGTATAGCCATCAGCGCAAAGCATTTTCCTGATCACTTCTTTCCCTGCAGCGTTGCTTACTTTACCCCATATATAGGTTTTTCCTTTTGCTCTTTTTTCATCCGTTGGGCCGGGAGGATTTTGGTTGATCTTTTTTTGAATAGTACCCCGAACAAATTTTGTACGCAATAAAAAATTAAATAAGAACTGCAACTTGAGCACACGATAAACAGATGGTTTGATGCCTGTGTAGGTTTCAATATTGGGAATGCCTGTTGTAACAAAAGCCGTTGAAATATCACCCCATGGAATACTCATCACAAATAATTTTTTTCCATCAGCTTCAATCCATTTTCCTTTATGACCCAGTGGTTTTTTTACAAATTGTCCATTTTCACGTATCACCCCACCTTCGCCAATTTTGCTTGCCATAGTAGTTGCAGTACCATGACTGATTTGTCCACCAATAGAAACAAATGCCAATTCAAGATGTGTTGCATCGGGCAATTCATTTTTTAACTGCAGGGCAATACAATCAGTAGGCACCACATCAAAACCTGCACCTGGCAATAACATTACATTCGCCTGTTTTGCTTTATCATCATATTTTTTGATAAATTCAAAAACAGAAATATCGCCATTGATGTCAATGTAGTGCGTTCCTGTTTCAATACATGCTTCAATCATTTGTTTGGCTGTATAGCGAAAAGGACCTGCTGCATGAATAACAACTGCAACTGTTGCCAATGATGATTTTAATTGTGAAGCATCATCAAGAGAAATAATTTCATAAGGAAGATTTAATTCTGTTGCAAGGGCGCTAATCTCTTCTTTATTTCTTCCTGCAAGAACAGGAGAGATGCTATATTCTTTTGCATAGCGGGCAATGAGTTGGCCGGTATATCCATTTGCTCCATAAAGGAGCACTTTATTTTTTTGCATGCAAACAATTAAAATTCAATGAGCGAAATAATTTCTTCGAGATAGGTTTGATCAGTTGTATCAAACAGATCTGCTGTTTCACTGTCAACGTCCAGTACAGCAAGCACTTTGTTGTTGCGGATAACAGGCACAACAATTTCAGACCGGCTTAAACTGCTGCAGGCAATATGACCTGGGAATAATTCAACATCAGGAACAATCAATGTTTGTGCTGTTGCCCACGAAGTGCCACAAACACCTCTGCCTTTGCGTATACGTGTACATGCAACCGGTCCCTGGAAAGGCCCCAGTACCAATTCTTCACCTTTCTCATTAAACGCTTTTGCAGAACTGGGCTTTACTAAATAAAAGCCCACCCATAACCAGCCGAACTGTTCTTTCAATGCAGCGCATATATTCGCAAGATTGGCTACAAGATCAGTCTCACCTTCGAGCAATCCTTTGATTTGGGGAAGAAGTTGTTTGTACTGTTCTTCTTTTGTTCCCTGTGCTATTAATAAATCTTCTGACATCTGAATTTATTTAATTAAAGTTAAAAGAAAAGAGCAGATTTATAAGTGAGACTGTTTTCACTTCATTTATTTGGTTAACAATAGTTGTATCGTTTTTGTAAACTCTTTCGTTCTTAAGGTTACATAATAAACACCTGCAGGAAGTTTCGATCCATCAAATGTAAGCAGTTGTTTGCCGGTAAAACGATTGCCATTTACAAGCTCCATCAACTCCCGTCCGTTGATATCATATACTTTCAACGATACATACATCGGTTTCAGCAATTCAAAACTGATCTGTGTATGGCTGCTGAACGGATTGGGATAATTCTTCAGGTTCAATACCCTTAACTCAGGCGAAAGAATGGAGGTGGTTACAACGGTTGCTAATGCAGTATTGGTAACTGTACTTTCATTATGAAAACGATCCAATGCCGTTACAACATAATAATAAGTTCCGGGGCTGAGGTTTGCATCTGTATATGTTGCACTCACATCATTTGGTGTAATGAATTGTATGGCGTTTACATCGGTAAGATCAATAACAGATGAATTGAAACGGTAAACAACAAACTGTCTTGCTTTATCTAATTCATTTGCAGTGGATGGTGGTTTGGCCCAGCTTAATTCAACTGTATTGCCAATGACATTGGCAATAAGATTTGTTGCAGGTTGGGGCGGGGTATTATCTCTCCAGCTCATGGTTGGCAATAAAGCAGGTTTATAATACATCCATACACGCAGCGAATCACGAACGTTTAACGGATTGCTTATAAGATTACCTGTGCGAAAGAAGCAGCTTCCCAAAATATTTATGTGTTGACGATTCAACCGGATCTGGTTATTGATCTGGGAAGGGTTGTTCCAGTTTGCATCCGGATCATTAGCCACTTTATACACTGCATGACCCGTATAAATATGTCTTCCAAAAGCATTGTTATTCCACCATGGAGCTAATACGCCATAGTTAGCCGCAGCAAAACCTATACTCCAGTAAATCTGTGGCATTAAATAATCAACCCAACTGTTCTGCATCCATTTGCGGCTGTCGGCAAACAAATCGCTGTAGCTTTGTAAACCATTTGAAAGAGAACCAAGTGGGTCACTGCTTTGATTGCGCCAGATACCAAATGGTGAAATACCAAACTTCACCCAGGGCTTTACCGTTATGATGCTATCGTAAGTACGTTGGATCAGCAGGTTCACATTGTCTCTCCGCCAGTCGTTTTGATTGGTGAAACCACGGGGATAGAGTGCAAAAGTTGCATCATCATTGAATCGTGGCGGGGTGGGGCTACCACCCTGCGATGCATAGGGATAAAAGTAATCGTCAAAATGAATTCCATCCACATTATATCTTCTCAGTACATCCATTACCACACTGATTACATAATCCCTCACAGCAGGAATTCCCGGATCTAACAAGCGGTAAATTCCCTGTGCCAACAGCCACTCAGGTTTTGTTTTTGCAATATGGTTTGCTGCAAAGTTGTTGATATTATTAAAATTGTTAACGGCTCTGTAAGGATTGAACCATGCATGAAATTCAATTCCTCTTATTCTGCATTCATCAATCATAAATTGCAAAGGATCATAATACGGAGATGGGGGAGTTCCCTGTGTACCTGTAAGACTTGCACCCCATGGCTCCAATGTGCTTGGATACATGGCATCGCATTCACTGCGTAACTGAACAAACACAGCATTGATACCGGTTTGTTTATGCGTATTTAATAAATTGATGAAAGCTGTTCGCTCCTGGTCGGGTGTTTGGGAGGCATTGGTTGGCCAGTCAAGATTGAGATAGGTTGCTATCCAGGCAGCACGGAGTTCACGCTTGGGTGGAGTTTGCGTAAGAGAGCTGAAGCCGGTACATAAAATAAAAAAAGTGAATAAACAACGAAGCATAAACAGGTTTTAGAACTCAAATTAAGAAGATTCCATTGCTTATAATTATCAATGGTAAAAAAACAGTTACAAGTGCTTCTTAAAAAAATCCATTGTGCGTTGCCATGCAAGCATTGCAGCAGCTTCATTATAACGGTTGCCTGCAGTATCGTTATGAAATGCATGGTTTACTCCTTCATACATGTGCAGTTCATAATTGATCTTATTTTCTTTTAATGCTTTTTCATAAGCTGCAATTCCTGCATTAATGCGTTCATCTAATGAAGCATAGTGCAATTGTAAGGATGCTTTTATTTTTGGTACATCCGCTGCGGCTGCCTGCCGGCCATAAAACGCCACCGCTGCTTTTAATTCAGGAACATTTACTGCCAATGTATTGCTCATGCCACCGCCCCAGCAAAAACCAACACTGCCGAATTTTCCATTGCTGTCTTTTCTTGTTTTGAGATAGGAAAATATGTTGATGAAGTTTTTAACCGTTTCCTCCGCATTGAGTTTGGTAAACAATGTTCTTGCTTCATCTTCATTAGCAGGGGTGCCGCCTAAAGGAGCTAATGCATTTGGGGCGATCGCCAAAAATCCGGCATTGGCTGCACGGCGGGTTACATCTTCAATATGTGCATTCAATCCGCGGTTTTCATGAATCACTACAACCGTACCATACTTCGCTTCTTTTTCAGGACGGGCCACATATGCTTTCATTTCTCCGGTAATAGCCGGATAAGTAATATACTCAGTAAACAAATCTTCACTTGAAACAGTAGCCGCTTTTGCATAATTACTTTCCAGCATAGGGAGTATAGCCAATGCCGCTGCCGTGCTTCCTGTAAGAATGGCTAAACGTTTTAAAAAGTCTTGTCTTGAAAGTGGTTTGTGGGTGTACTCGTCGTAGAGGTTAATGATTTTTTGATCCATCTCATGTAATTTTTAGATGTATAAGTTACAATCATTTAACAGTGCTTGTTGTGCCGTTCATAAAAACAGGTGGCTGATATGCTGGAAGAAAGTCGCAATTGACCATTTGAAATGTCGGAATGGCACAGGATGAAAATGAAGTTGCAGAAGTAGTTTTACATTCTAAGATCAAATAAGTAATTTTCAACATCAATCATCAATCAATATGAAACCAAAAACAATCAACACACTGTACTGGGTATTCACCATTTTATTTGCTGCACTAATGATTTTTTCATCCGTTGGCGGTATTGGTCCTAATGAACAAACAATTGAGTTGTTCAATAAATTCTTAGGTTATCCCATTTATTTTATTCAATTCATCAGTTGGGCAAAAATTCTTGGTGTGATTGTACTTTTTATACCCGGCTATCCAACAATCAAAGAGTGGGCCTACGCCGGTTTGTTTTTCGATTTAACAGCAGCCGTTTACTCGGGTATTGCTGCAGCCGGAAAATTTGATCCCATGATACTCACCATGTTAATGTGGATTGTACCCGGTGTACTTTCTTATTATTTCTGGAAGAAGAAAATGGCGCTATAAAATAACTGATTATAAAAAGCTCCTTGTAAAACAGGAGTTTTTTATTGGCGGTATTTCATTTTCGGGACTAAAAAAGTAAGTACATTCATTTCTCTTAAACTAAAATCTATTAGTATGCGTATTCTTACTTTCTGTTTAATCTTTCTCTTCTCTCTTTCATTAAACGCTCAGAAAAAAGCATTGGTGGGTGGTACATTGATTGATGGCTTTGGCGGAGAACCCCTCAAAAATTCAGTGATCATTATTGAAGGAGATAAGATCATCCGGGTGGGGCAGGTGGGTACTGTTGAAATTCCGAAAGATGCAGAAGTGATCTCAACAGAAGGAATGAGCGTGTTGCCCGGTCTTTGGGATATGCATGTACACCTGATGATCAACGGACATTCTGATTATGCCTATTGGGATAAAAAATATCCAGCATTATTCCGTTCGGTGATTATGCCCGCTGGCGCTAAACAATTATTGATGGCAGGTGTTACCAGCGCAAGAGATCTGGGTGCTCCCTTAGAAGATATTGTTGCAGTAAGAGATATGATCAACCAGGGAAAATTACCAGGACCAACTTTATATGTAAGCGGACCATTTTTACAACATGCACCTTACCCCGGCACAGAACAATTTCGCTGGGGTATTAATGGAGTTGCTGATGCAAGAGCAAAAGTGCAACGATTAGCAAAGGGTGGTGTTGATTGTATTAAGTTGATTGACCAGGATCAGATGACACAAGAAGAGATCAATGCCATTGTTGATGAAGCACATAAATGGAAATTAAAAGTGGTGGCGCATGCACATCGTCCGGAAGAAATCAGGAGGGCATTGATTGCCGGTGCTGATTGTTTTGAACATACAGGCCTGGCAACTGCTCCGGAATATCCGGAAGATGTGATGATGATGATCAAAGAACGCACAGCCAACTCCAACACAAGATTATTCTGGTGCCCCACTGTTGAAGGATTGTTTAATAATGATTACAACATCCGCAATACAGAGCATCTGGATGACCCATCCTGGCAGGTAGGGTTGCCGGATAGTATTATAAATGATATCCGTCATTCGTTGATGTACCCATCACAGCTTTCTTATTTCCAGGTTACCCCTTACCGTAAGCCTACATTGAAACGGAAGTTTGCACAGTTGAAAGAGAGTGGTGTCATTATGTTGATTGGAACAGACTCAGGGATACCTATGAAATTTCACAGCCAGAGTACATGGAATGAATTAGACATCTGGGTAAGAGAAATGGGTGTTGATCCGATGCTGGCTATCCGTTCTGCAACCTACTGGCCGGCGGTGTTCCAGGGAGTGGAGAATAAAGTAGGAACCATCAGTGAAGGAAAAGTAGCAGATATTATTGCCGTGAAAGGTGATGTGTTGCGTTACATTAATTTATTGCAAAAAGTTGATATGGTGATCAAGGGCGGCAAGAGGGTGAAATAAAAATATTTTTTATAGCTAACGTATTAATAACAAAGTCCCTTTGCGTGCACTGTTCTTACCAGTTCTTTTATCTGTAAAAGATAATACCCATGTGTACATTCCTGCAGGTTGTGCATTGCCGTTAGTTGTTCCATCCCATTTACTGTTGGTACCTGATGTTTGAAATACAGCCTGTCCATAACGATTGTACACCATCAACTGTAATTGAAGAGCTGAATTAGTTTTCAGCGGTTCAAAAAAATCATTCAATCCATCTTTGTTGGGTGTAAATGCAGTTGGCACTGAAATGCTGCAGGATGATTCTGCTATCAAAGCATGCGTTTTTGTAATTGTACAGCTTCCATCCTTTGCTGTAAGTGTAACCTGGTACTGTTTGTCAATATCACTGATTGGATAAAATTGAGCAGGTGGGTTTTGTATGCTGCTGGTAGTTCCGTTTCCGAAATTCCATAGCCAGCTTCCGGTGTTCGTGCTGTTGTTAATGAATACAACAGGGTCATTAGGGCAAACTTTGTTAGGAGCAGCAAAATCAATTTTTAATTTTTGTTTCAGTACAAAACTTTGTTTCGACGTATCGCTGCATACGCCGTTGCTCACAATCAATTCTGCCCAATGAGGCCCACCGGTTGCAATGGTTGCAGATAGTTGTTGCCGGTTGCTGATGCTGCTGTCAATGGTCCAGAACCAACGGTTAATTTCATTTCCTCCGGGGTGAATAAAGTTTATCGTGTCGGTAATACATCCTTCCAATATAGAAACCCGAAATGCGGCGTTCACAGTATCTTTTATGTTGAAATTGAAGCTTGTGTTTGCAGGTGTTGAACCATTACATGCATCAATGAAGGTATTTCCATCGCTGCCATTTTTAATTGTTAGTGTATAGTTACCGGCAACTGTCAGTGGCTGTTGTAAAACTAATTCTATGTTATCAGTCATCGTATTGCTGCAATTAACCGTTGCAGCAGTAATGATTGCACTGCCGGGTCCTGTAATTAGAAAATCACTTCCATTCGCAGCTATTGAATTACAAATAATATTTTTGGATGTTTTAATTTTTAGTTTGGATGTTTGACAACCGGAGGGAACAATCGTATCTATCACTGCAAATGCAAAAACACTGAAAGGAATTTGGGTGTTGCCTGATACAACATTATCACATTTATCCACTAACGTGTTGCCATCAGTTCCATTTTTTACTGACAAAATATAAGAACCATCGGGCAACGGATTTGCAAATGTGATGATAATTGAATCTGTTTCTAAACTACTATTACATTGACTGCCCGTGGCTTTGATAATGTTGCCAAGGGCCGGAGTTAAACTAAAATCTGAACCATCAGCAGCAATGCTGTTACACCTGATTTTTTTATTGAAACTGAGCGTTACCTGTTTGTTATCGCAGGAAGAAGCATTGCTATAAATTTGCTGGTTGGCATCACTTGTAATATCAGCAGTTCCTCCATTAATTGAAAGACTAAAGCCGGTTGATCTGTCATCTATATTTCCAACCATTAAAAGATATTCATGGCCCGTTTGTAATTGAGGCATGGAACTGAAGGTTGGTTTTACACCATCCTGTGGAAGCGAACGGCACTGAATAAAATTAGCACCGTCAGATGCAGCACCTGTACTTCCTGTAGTCCCTGACCAATTGCCTGTAACTACTAAAGTTTTATCAGTAAAAATTTCATTGGGATTACGACCGGTTATATCAAACAACATCCAATCATAATTGTCATTTAAATTAACGGGTATAATAGTGAACGCAAAACTTCCTGCAGTGCGGCAAGTGATTTTATAATATACAGGATTGTTATCGCCATAATTGGTGTTTTGATTCGTGCACCCGGGTACAAATAAACTGTTGTTCCTGCATGCAGGGAGTGTAGATTGAAAAAAACTGCCGTTGGAACAAATGGCAAACGCTGTTGCCGGTGTTTGTCCGGGGAATGTGCATACCTGTGCCGGCAGTTTGGTAACTGCCAATAACAACAGGCAGATAAATACTTGTTTGCACATCGTTGCCTCAAATGTAATTAATTTGTTTGGGTGATGGAGACGTCCATTTTCAAGCCAACTTTACTGAATAAAGTTTATTGACTGATGCACCGCATCATCAAAAAAGTCCCGCATCAAATGCAGGATTTTTTGCTTTTTATTTTGTATCAATTGTTGTTATACTTCTTCTTCTGCATAGCTGCTTACAGGTTCACAAGTACAAATTAAATTCCTGTCGCCATATGTATTGTTGATTCTTGAAACACTGGGCCAGAATTTATTTTGTGTAACATAAAATAAAGGAAACGCAGCCTGCTGTCTTGTGTAAGCATGATTCCACTCATCAGCAGTAACAACAAATTGTGTATGTGGGGCTTGCTTTAAGGGGTTGTCAGTTTTATCAGCTTTACCTTCTTCAATATCCCTGATCTCCTGGCGAATACTCAGCATTGCATCACAAAAACGATCGAGTTCTGCTTTGTCTTCACTTTCTGTTGGTTCAATCATAATGGTACCGGCAACAGGAAAGCTCATAGTTGGTGCGTGAAAGCCATAATCAATTAAACGTTTGGCTACATCTTCTGCTTCAATACCTGCAGTGTTTTTAAACGGACGAAGATCAACAATAAATTCGTGTGCACAGGTGCCATGCTCATCCGTATATAAAATTTCAAAATCTTTTTCCAATCTTACTTTCATATAATTGGCATTCAGGATTGCAAACTCTGTTGCTTTCTTTACACCAACTGTACCTAACAAACGGATATAGGCATAGCTAATGAGTAAGATAGAAGCAGAACCATAAGGAGCAGCGGAGACGGCACCCTGAGGCTCTGACGACTGACGATTTACGACTGACGTGTGACCAGGTAAATGCGCCGCAAGATGCTTCTTCACACAAATAGGCCCCATGCCAGGGCCGCCGCCACCGTGTGGAATAGCAAATGTTTTATGCAGATTCAAATGACAAACATCGGCACCAATTAATCCGGGTGATGTTAAACCAACCTGTGCATTCATGTTAGCGCCATCCATATAAACCTGTCCGCCATGCTGATGAACGATCTCACAAATTTCTTTTACAGTTTCTTCAAAAATGCCAAATGTACTTGGGTAAGTGATCATGGTTCCTGCAAGGTTGGCGCTATGTTGTTCAGCTTTTGCTTTAAAGTCGGCTACATCAATATATCCATTCTCCAATGCTTTCACTACTACTACTTTCATTCCCGCCATTACTGCACTTGCAGGATTGGTTCCATGTGCTGAAACAGGAATGAGCATAATTTTACGATGTGCATCACTGTTCGCTAAATGATAATTACGAATGGCAAGCAATCCTGCATACTCTCCTTGTGCACCGCTGTTGGGTTGCAGACTGCAGGCATCAAAACCGGTTATCTCAACAAGGTATGCCGACAGTTCATCAATGATCTGCTGATAACCTTCTGTTTGATTGGCAGGAGTGAAGGGATGAATCTTACTCCAATGTGCCCAGCTTAGTGGCATCATTTCAGTAGCAGCATTCAGTTTCATAGTACAACTGCCAAGTGATATCATGGATGTATTCAATGAAAGATCTTTGTTTTCCAGTTGCTTGATGTAACGCATCATCTGGCTTTCACTGTTATGAGTATTGAAGTTGGGGTGTGTTAAGAATTTACTCGTACGTGCAAGTACAACAGGAATATGTTGCAGAATAGTTTCTTCATCAATGGTGAAATGTACAGGGTCTGTATCATTTACAAAACAGTTGATAAGATCATACAAATCTTCGATGTTCGTTGTTTCATCAATGGAAATACCAATCGTTTGCTCATTGATATAACGCAGATTAATTTCCTGCCGTTCTGCTTTTGCTTTGATGGCCGTAATATCTTTTACTTTCACCGCAATCGTATCAAAGAAGAAATCACTCAACAGTTCAAATCCTTTTTCTTTAATGGCCTCAGCAACCGTTTGTGTAAGCAATGAAACTCTGCTGGCAATAGCAGTTAAACCATGCGGACCATGATATACGGCATACATTGCCGCCATGTTAGCGAGCAGTGCTTGTGCAGTGCAAATATTTGAAGTTGCTTTTTCACGTTTAATGTGTTGCTCTCTGGTTTGCAGGGCCATGCGAAGAGCACGGTTGTTTTGAGCATCAATACTCACACCAATAATACGTCCGGGAATGGAGCGTTTAAATTCATCTTTGGTAGTAAAGAACGCAGCATGTGGCCCGCCATAACCCAGTGGAACACCAAAACGTTGCGCCGATCCAAATGCTACATCAGCACCCAATTCTCCGGGAGGAGTGATTAAAGTTAATGCAAGCAGGTCGGTTGCCATGGCAACAAAACCACCTTCAATTTGAATTTTTTGAATAAACTTACGGTAATCTTCAACCGAACCAATATTGTTGGGGTATTGGAGTAATGCTCCGAAATAGCTGCTGTCAATTGCTGCTGTTTTATAATCACCAAAAACAATATCAATTCCAAGTGGAGTTGCACGGGTAATGAGTACATCTTTTGTTTGAGGGAAAACTTCATCATCCACAAAAAACCTGGGGGCATTAATCAGCTCTGTTTTGTTTACATGATGAAACAACATGTTCATTGCTTCAGCAGCAGCAGTAGCTTCATCCAATAAAGAGGCATTTGCAATTGGTAATCCGGTTAAGTCCGACACCATGGTTTGGAAGTTGAGTAAACTTTCCAGGCGGCCCTGTGAAATTTCGGCCTGGTAGGGAGTGTACTGAGTGTACCAACCCGGGTTTTCAAACACATTTCTCAGAATCACACTAGGTGTGATGGTATCATAATATCCCTGACCCAGGTAGCTTTTATATAACTTATTTGTGAACGAAACTTCTTTCAGATGTTTTAGGAGGTCGGCCTCGCTTAATGCATCAGGTAAATTGAGCAGGTGTTGCTGACGGATGGAAGCCGGAACTGTTTTGCTGATGAGTTCTTCCATATTCCTAACCCCAATTGTTTTCAAAAGCTGCTGTTCTGCGCCAATGGTGCCGATATGACGCTTGGTAAATTCATTTTGCTGTGCTTCAAAAAGATTCATGTGATGTTGTACGTTTATTCAGATGTTTTAATTGAAAAGAAACTGCCAGGCAGCTGTCTTTAATCTTGTTTTTTCATGCTTTCTCAAAAATTAAAGACGTGCAAAGTTACGGGCAGAACCAATTCAAATAAACAGCTGTTAGCGTGTGGGGAAAGTCTGTGAAACCGGTAGCGCAAGGAAGCGAAAGCTGCCAGCTAAACGCTTGCCACGATTTTTGTAAACCTTAAACAAAATCGACCAGTATCGGGGTTTCATTTCATTTGCTTTAAGCTTGTGCCGGATAGCTGGCAGCTTATAATTACTTTTGCACTATGGCCGAGGAATTATTACATAATTGGGAAAAAAAATCTGCAGAACATCAGAAGCAGTATAGCCAATTTTTAAAAAGGGCTGATAAAAATAATGTATTAAAACAGTTGCCCGATCTGCATGAGGAAGCATTTGAAAAAGTGGATTGTTTAAAATGTGCCAATTGCTGCAAAAATTATTCACCCCGGTTTAAAACTCCTGATATCAAACGGATCAGCAGGCATCTCCGCATGAAAGAGGGTTCATTCATTGAAACTTATTTGAGGGTTGATGAGGAAGGTGATTATGTTGTGAGGTCAAAACCATGCCCTTTCCTGGGAGCTGATAATTACTGCGGAATTTATGATGTTCGCCCATCTGATTGTGAAAGGTTCCCTTATACTGATGAAGATGTTATTTTGAAACGACCTGAGCTTACAATGAAGAATTCAACTTTTTGCCCCATTACTTATTTTGTTCTGGAAAAATTAATGGAACAGAAGCCATAAAAAAGCCCCGACATTTTATCGTCGGGGCATTTGATTAAGATAGATGAAATTATCTTTCATTGGTTCCTGTAGAAGGAATATTAAACAAAGAAGCAACTTGTAAATAATTCATGCTTTTTATTTGTTGAATAGTATAACCGGCAGCAGGACCACTGATAAAACGACCACCAGCTACAGCACCTGGAATCATTACATGGCGCCAGCGATATGTAGTATTTGCAAACCCAGAAACCGGTGAACCCACAGCACCAACATAATAGATCAGTTTACCTGCTCTTGGTATAAAGCTGGCAATATACTGAGGTGAGCATCCTGTACATATCCATGGAAGCGGATAAGCGCCAAGTGCAGTAGGACTTGCCGGATCAGAAATCAGGTATGCTACAATTACACCATTATCAACTATTGCCTGGGTTAATGCCGGTGAAGATCTGATAGCTCTTGACACAAGACCAAGATCAGTCGTTGTTGTGTCGGCCCATGTTGGTAAGGTGTACCAAGCTGAAAAGATAACGTTAGCAGAACCAGCAGGGCCTGTTGCACCTATTGGACCAATTGCACCTGTTGCACCAGTAGGACCTGCCGGACCAGTAGGACCTGCCGGGCCAGTAACACCTGCCGGGCCAGTAGCACCTGTTGCTCCTGACGCACCTTGTAAACCTGTAGGACCTTGCGGGCCAACAGGTCCTGTACTACCCTTACATGCATCTAAAAAGATAATAGCTGCAAGAGCAATTGCGGAATTAACAATGATTCTTCTCATAATAAAATGTTTATTTTTTTTAATTACGTAATAAAATTAACATTGGTTTGACAATTTACGTAATAAAATTAAAATCGGTTTCTAATATATGGAGCGATTTTAAAAATTGTGAAATATGCCATTAAATTACTGCATTCACTATCGCAAGCTAATACACTTGCTGGGCCTCTAACTTAACGACCACTGGCGATGCCTCAAGAGACAATAAAGTATCGGAACCCAAAGCTGATTATTAAAGAAATAAAATAATTTACCTACTTGTAAAATAAAATTTAATTGAAATGTATTGCCTGGAAAGCCGGTAACTGCACAGATATAGTCCAGGGTCTAGGTTGCAGTTCTGCAATAGTAGCTGCTTTAATATAACCTAAAAACCACACCCTGATCAATCAGTTATTGGGTTATCCCGGGTGTTACTTGGCACAAAAAACATACACATCAGTTAAATATTTACTTTTTTATAATCAAAGCAATCCCGCTTTTCATGTATTTTATTTTTTGAGGGATGCAGTTGAATTAAAGTGATCGGGGTTTAAAAAAAAGTTTCACAGAAGGGAATTAATTTCTATTTTCATCAGCTAAATATAAAACTACAAGTATGAAAAAAGGTTTGTTTGCTTTTATTCTCTTATTTGCAACTGCTGCTTATGGACAATTTACAAAGGGTACAAGAACAGTTGGGATTAATGTAGCTTCTGTCGGCTTTTCAAATTTGAGCTCTACTTATGAACCTACAGGTGGCGGCAGTACAGGAAGTTCGGGATTTGATAACTTCAATATCTCAATTACACCTTCAATGGGCTGGTTCCTCAGCGAAAATATTTTAGTTGGTGGAAATCTGAGTATCAATTTCAATTCTGTTAAATATACAGAAGGAAATTACTTAACAAGCAAGTCCAACACATTTACAGCCGGTATTGGTGGTTTTGGGAGATATTATTTCGGCAAATCAGGTTTTATGCCATTTGCGCAGGCTTCACTTGGTGCTGCTTTTGGATCAGGAACCGAAAACTTAGTTGCTACCTATTCCAATTATTCAACCAAAGGTGATGGAAAGAAAAACGGTATCTTTAATGTCAACAGCGGCATTGCGCTTGGGTTAACTAAAATGATAGGCAAAAATACAGGACTGGATATAAGTTTAGGTTATTCATTTTTGCTGAATTCTTATAAATATACGTTTGAAGAAAACAGGCAATATACAAATACTTCCGAGCTGATCAAAACCAATTATAAGTATAGCGGCACCAACCATGGGGGTTCTGTATCTGTTGGTTTTTTAATATTCCTTGACCCCAAAAAGAAATAGTAAATCAATCATAAACATGAAAATTCTTTTTAAAACCTGCTTTGCGTTTTTTTTAGTAGTCTTTATCAGCTCCTGTAACAAAGGATTTTACTTTGATGGACAAAAAGCCAAAGAGGTATCGATTTCTGATATGGGTGAAATGTATTCAACCTATAATATGAGTAATGCGGAAAAGGAAGAAATAGGTCGTCAGCTAAAAAATAAAGCCTTGGTTGATGAAATAGTCCGTTATTCAAAAGAGAATACCTGGCCGGATGCAGTGAACACTTTGGATGACAGGATCAACAACAGAGCTGTAATGACGAAGTATAATTTTTATAAAGTTGGAACCATTGGGAATAAAACAATTGTTACAATTCCAAAAGAAAAAAATACCCACATGTCTGCCGGTTTTATTCCGGCCGAACCGCTGTATATAATATTTGCAAGCTCTGTAGTTGCAAACAAATAATTAGCATTTACAGTTGCAGAATATTCATGCAAGAGGCTTTCTGAAAAGAAAGCCTCTTGCATTAGTTATAATAGTTCTGAGGGATTATGAGTTACTGTTTTATACAAATTCATTTTGCCACATGCCTCAGTGAAGGGTGAATTTTACTTTCGATCAATATCAATTGATTTTTACGACGATAGAAAAGAAAAAATTAACCCCGCTTGGAAAAACGGGGTGTGGCTAATAAGTTATCATTAACCATTAAACCTTATCATCAATACAAATAGAGCGATTTTTTTTGTAAGAAGTTGCACAGTTGTGTCAAAAAAACAGAGTGCTGAAATGATTCTGGGACGAAGCAAATTTTAACAGGCATAAAAAAACCTCTTCCGGTAAAGGAAGAGGTGCTAATCAGTTGCCATTAACCATTAAACCTTATCATCAATGGCAAAGTAGAATTTTTTTTTGAATTATTGTTGAAACGTTAAATTTTGTTATTTCCAGCTCGGGCTGAAGCTTTTGGCATAATCATCAAATGAAACTTTTCCATATTTGTTCTCGCCAAAATACTTGGTAAGCATTTCCATTTCTTTTACATCGAGCATGCCCGCAATAGCTTGAGGGGTGGTTTCATTAACAGGTAAAATAACTGTTGAAGGGTAGGCCAGCTCTCCGTTTGTAAAAGCAATAGCAATGTCATGTGTTTTATATCCTGTGTTATAACTATACAATTTTCCCTTCCAGATGATATCTTTTTTACTTTCTGCATTCAACTTTACCACGTAAAATTTCTCATTAAGATATTTGATGAGCTCTTGATTTGTATATGTTTTCCTATCCATTACCTTGCACCAGCCGCACCAATCGGTATAAAGATCAATTAATAAAGGACGGGCCTCCTGTGCTAATTTTTGTTCAGCTTCTTCCAATGTGAGCCATTGTAGCTTTTCTTTCGGGCCATTTAGTTGAAAGGAAGAAACCAGGAGAAAGAGAATAACGTATAAAAAGGGAACCTTTTGCATAGTATTTTTGTTACTTACACAAAATTAAACGTTTTACCGTGCATAAAATTGTGATTTCAATTACCGGAGCCAGCGGATCAGTTTATGCCAGGTTGTTACTTGAAAAGTTGCAGGCTGTAAAAGGTCAGTGGAGTGAAGTAGGGGTAGTGATGACAGAAAATGCCAAAGAAGTATGGCGAACAGAATTGGGGAATGAAGATTATCAGAAAATCCCCTTCACTATTTATTCCACCACAGATTTTCATGCACCATTTGCGTCCGGCTCGGGGCAATATAATACAATGATTATTATTCCCTGCTCCATGGGTACACTTGGTCGTATTGCAACGGGCATTTCTAATGATTTGATTTCAAGAGCTGCTGATGTGATTTTAAAAGAAAGAAGAAAGCTGATCTGTGTTGTAAGAGATACTCCATACAACCTCATTCATATCCGCAATATGGAAACGGTTACGTTGGCCGGTGGTATTATTTGTCCTGCAACTCCTTCCTTTTACAGTGTTCCAAAAACAATTGATGAAGTTGCCGCAACAGTTGTTGACCGTGTGCTCGATCTTGCCGGGATTGATGTAAAGTCTTTTCGTTGGGGCCAATAAAACGTTTGCAACAAATAATATTTATTTAGCAGTCAACTCATCATAAGCAGCAGCCAAAGGCCTGGCCAAACCATCTCCCTTCCATTGTGTTTCAAAAGGGAGTATCGTTGTTTTGATAAATTCTTCTTTTGTTTTACCTGCTTTTATTTCACTTTTTGTAAACTGCAGCACTTTATCGAGATATCCACAGAAAGCTTTCAGATCATCTGATGTTCCTGTTATTTCATATCCTTCGGCCGAATGACCATAAATAAATTGTGTTTTTTTATTGAATTTTTTCTGTGCCTTTTCCAAAACGGTTATCCAGCTTTTGATATTTGCGCCAGCGCCACGATCAACAAAAGGATGACGACGGTTAAACAACAGATCACCCATGTGAACTATGTTAGCATGTTCCAAATGAATCAATGCATCGCCATTGGTATGCCCCGCCCCAAAATAGTGAAGGGTAATTTTTTCTTTCCCTATTTTTTCACTCCATGTACTTGTAAATGTTTGATCAGGGTATAATTGTTTATCTTCTGTTTTTGCAGTTTTAGCTGAACGTTCCTGATTGGCTTTTGAATTTTCATGCGCAAGTACATGGCCAACCATTCCTTTGAATGCAATATTGCCGCTGCTATGATCGCCATGATGATGTGTATTGATCAACAGTTTAAACGGTTGTTCTGTTTTCTTTTTCAATTCTTCAATCAGGTGGTTACTCTGATCAGGAAATTGTGAATCAACCACAACAATCCCTTCAGTGCTGAGGTAAAAAAGAATGGTGCCTCCACGTTCGGTAAAAATGCCGATATCATCAGTGAGCATTTTTATTTTCCATGCAGGTTGTTGAAAGAAACCAGCTAAGACTGTTTTTTGGAATGCCAATGCTCCCATAGTGAGAGCAGTTGATTGAAGGAATGATTTGCGGTTCATATGAAAAGTAATGGTCTGTTTATAAATTTTTACTGATGGAAGTATCATACAAGTTAAATGATCTTTAGTTTGGATCAAGCATAACTTACAGGCATAAAGTTTTATAAGCTTCAAAAAGAACTTTCAACTTCTTAATATTCCATTTTACGCAAGGTGGGAGCTTTAAACCAGGTTGCAATCACTACTCCCAACGTCATACAGCCACCAAAGATTACAGAAGGCACAACACCCATTAATCTCGCCATTACACCACTTTCAAATTGACCCAGCTCATTGCTGGAATTAATAAACATACTGTTTACACTCATCACTCTTCCACGCAATTCATCGGGTGTGTTTAATTGCACTATCGTACCACGAACCACAATACTGATGCCATCTAAAATGCCGCCCATAAACAATGCTGCAAACGATAACCAGAATAATTTTGATATACCAAAAATGATGATGGTAATTCCAAAGCCTGCTACTGCATACAACAATACTTTGCCCTGTTGTTTTCGAAGTGGGAATACCGTTAGCATGATCACTATGAGGATGGCCCCAAAATCAGCAGCAGCATTCAGCCAGCCAAACCCAATGGGCCCAACGTTTAAAATATCTTTTGCAAATATGGGAACCAATGCAACGGCACCGCCAAACAACACCGCAAACAGATCGAGCACCAATGCACCGAAGATTGCTTTTGTTTTAAACACAAAACGAATACCTTCTTTTACACTTTCCCATGTTTTCTTTTCAGTTTGAGGTGGCGCAGGTTTCTCAGTTATGGTACTAAAAATTAGCAAGGCTAAAGCAATAGATAAAATGATAGCAGTTAATGTGCCTTTAATACCAAACCCTGCAATTAAAAAACCAGCTAAGGCATGCCCGGTAACCGAAGCGGATAACCATGTACCCTGGCTCCATGTAACCGCATTGGGCAAGATATTGCGGGGTACAAGCTGTGAAATGATAGCACCAAATGAAGGACCACTAAATGCACGAACAATACCTGTGATAAAGATAATGACATAAATAAGCAGAATAACACTTGACTTTCCAAATTGATGTTCAAAAAAAGCAGTTGAAATAAATAGCAGCAGTGCAACACATATACCATAAGAAATCACTGAACGAATTACAATATTTCTTCTGTCACTTTGATCAACAACATGTCCTGCATACAAAGCCATGGACACTGCGGGAATCACTTCTGCCAAACCAATGATACCTAATGCAAGCGGATCGTTAGTGAGTTCATACATCCACCAGCCAACCAATGTACCCATCATACGTAAACCCATGATAAATAAAAATCTTGCAATAGCAAAATTTCTAAACTCAGTGATGCGTATGGCTTGAAAGGGATCTGTTGCTGGTTGAATGGTCACTCAACAAATCTAAGAACAATCTATGTATGATGTACCTTATGTGTAGTTACTGATTACACATCACTCATCATGGAAGTGTAAGATAATGCTGCCCCTGTTCATAATCTTTTTCTAAAGCTTCAATCACGGTTTGTAAATGCTTTTTATCACCCAGAAAATCAGCATTGCTGGTATCAATATACAATGTTTTTATATTATGCTGTTTTATATACTGGGTATAGGTTTCCTGTATGCTGAAAAGATAATCATCTCCAATCTTCTGTTCGTAACTACGGTTTCTTTTGCGGATGTTTTGCTGCAATTTGGCAACTGGTGCATGAAGAAAAATCAATAGATCTGGTTGTACTAATTGCTGATGGAGGATATCAAACAAACTCTGGTACAAGCGGAATTCATCCGTTGGTAAATTCACTTTGGCAAATAATAAACATTTGGTGAAAAGATAATCAGAGATGGTAACAGAGTTAAACAGATCCTGTGTATGCAGGAGGTTTTTTAACTGTTTGTAACGCTCGGCCATAAAAAATAATTCCAGCGGAAATGCAAATTGCTGTGGGTTTTCATAAAACTTAGGCAGAAAGGGATTGTCAGCAAATTCTTCCAATATTAATCTGGCATTGAAATGCTTGCTCAGCAAATGAGCCAGGGTAGTTTTGCCTGCTCCGATATTCCCTTCGATGGTGATGAAATGGTAATTCATTGAAAACTGAGTAGTGAATGGTGAATGGTGAGTGGCGAATTCTGAAGATTCAACTTCAACCTCATATCTTCAACCTTCAACCATCCCAACGGCAAATTAGGTGATGCTGAGAAATACAAAAATCTATTTGTACAGTTTGTGGAAAAATAGATCTTATATTTTTTTTACTGCAAGCGTATCAGCACATTCACGCACTAAAACAGCGATGGACTTTTTGTAAACCGGGTGAATTTTCCGGGGCGATAATTCAGCCAAGGGTATTAATACAAACTTCCTCTCCTGTATGGCAGGGTGCGGAAGTGTAACTATAACTGAATGAAAAATCAACTCATCATAAAAAAGGATGTCGAGATCAATGGCACGTGGCCCATATTTGCCGGTTCGGGTTCTTCCCAATCCTGTTTCAATCAACAACAGCTGTTGCATTAATTCATTAGGCAAAAGTTTTGTTTGGATGATGATCACCTGGTTCAAAAAAGCAGCTTGTTTTATATTGCCCCATGCAGCTGTTTCATAAATGGATGATACTTTTATTATACTTCCGCACTGCTTGGCAATTTGTTCAATTGCCTTTTGCAGAAATCGTTTTCGTTGACCCTGATTGCTACCTGTTAAAATATATACTTTGTGAACCGGCATGCTGTAAAAGTAGGGGACAAAATGTTTTTACAAACAATCTCTTAAACAAATAGCTTTGCGCCATGATTGAACCTTACAGCCAGTGGAAAGCCATGCTGGCTATAACCAAAGCAAGTTTAAGTGCTATCTTCCGCAGCCCCAGCGCAGTTGTTTTCAGTTTTGGTTTTCCCTTGATTTTTATTTTAGTGTTTGGTTTTATTGGGGGCGGAAGCCCCACCGTTAGAGTTGGTTTTACAAAGTCAACCGATACTTCTCAAAACAATGCACTTTACCAGTTACTAGTGAAATACAAAACAATCAGGGTTATTGAAAAAAATGAAGCGGAATTGAAAACGGATCTCTTAAAAGGTCGTGTTACAGCTATCCTGGACATTCAACCGACTAAGAACGACCAACCACCTTTTTATAAAATATCCATACAAACTTCTACTGCAAGTGTAGACAGGCTTGCCATATTGCAATCAACCATCAAGGATGTGATCGTGAATATCGATCGGCGTGCTGCACCCAATGCACCAACCTATGCGACCATTGATTTGCCACCGCCTATGCCGGGACGTATTTACAGAACTATTGATTTTATTTTACCTGGTCAATTAGGGTTTTCTCTTTTGAGTGCAGCAGTATTTGGTGTGGCTTTTCTATTCTTTAATTTAAGACAGGCCTTGGTGTTGAAACGTTTCTTTGCAACACCTATCCGCCGCAGTTATATTGTTTTTGGCGAAGGCATCAGCAGAGTTTTATTTTCATTGATCACTGCTGTTGTAATAATTGGTGTAGGATATTTTGCTTTCAATTTTACACTGGTGCATGGTTTTATCACCTTTTTGGAGTTGCTTGTATTGAGTTTGGTTGGGCTTATTGTATTTATGGGTTTTGGATTTATTGTAAGTGGGGTTGCTAAAAGCGAAAGTACTATTCCGCCACTGGCCAATCTTGTTACATTGCCGCAGTTTTTATTGGCCGGCACTTTCTTTTCAATTGATACATTTCCTAAATGGCTCCAACCCATCTGCAAAGTTTTACCGTTAACTCATTTGAATGATGCAATGCGTGCCGTAGCATTTG
Organism: Lacibacter sp.; assembly: GCA_046593655.1. Lineage (GTDB taxonomy): Bacteria > Bacteroidota > Bacteroidia > Chitinophagales > Chitinophagaceae > Lacibacter. The sequence goes on from JBKJNM010000089.1 coordinate 74,035, forward strand.
AAGGGAGTCATTTGATTGATTGCGGAAACCAGTTAGGCGTTCTTGCAATATGGGGAGTCATTGCCTATGCAATCGCCATCAAAGTATTTAAGTGGGAGTAAAACGAGGTACGAGGTAAGAGGTAAGAGGTAAGATGTAAGATGTAAGATGTAGGAAGTAAGAAGTAAAAAGTAAGCAGTAAGATTGACCATTCACCATTCACAATTCTTAATTATGCGGTTAATAAAAATGTTTTTGTTTGTGTTGGTGGGATTGTTTGCGGTAGTAACAATCATTGGTTTATTTATTCCATCTTCTGTAAAAATTTCAAGAGGCATCATTATTCATGCAGATAGCGTAACTGTTCACAAGGAGTTAAGCGATGTAAAAAACTGGAATCGCTGGCTGCCATGGATCACATCCGACAGTGGAGCGTTAGTGCAGGTTTCTGCTGTCACAGATCAAGCCGGTTCATTTTTTAAATGGAAAGGATTGAATAATGAAAGTTCGGGCACCATTACTTTGCAACAGATCAACCCTGATATCATAAATGTTTTATATCAGCTAAAAGAGATGAATGATGCAGAGGGTGGTTTCAGATTGCAATCAACAGGTGCACTAAAGCAGGAAACAGAAGTGCAGTGGTTTATGGAATATAAATTAAAATGGTATCCCTGGGAACGGTTCTACGGCATTTTTCTTGATAAGATTATTGCACCAGCTTTCGACAAAGGACTTGAACAATTAAAAGCGCATATCGAAGAAAAAACTGCCGGCATTTCTTCCTGATCCGTTTACCAGGGAAAGCTGATCTTTCCCATTGTTATAGTTGGAACACCCCGTTGATGATCACCAAAATGAATGGTTCCGCCAGCAATACATTCATTGGCCAAAACTGCAAACAATACAGCTTCTTTAGCATCAGGATGAATTCCTAACTCACTGGTTAAATGGATGGATACCTTTGGTAATAAAGTTTTAATGTGTAGCATCAACAAAGGATTATGCATACCACCACCACTTGCATACAAATGAAAACCTGGTTTCCCTGCCATTGTTAGTTGTATAGCTGCAGCTATGGTTTGCGCCGAAAATAAATTGAGTGTTGCCATTGTATCAAACACTGACAGGTTATGCAGTCCTGTTTTTTCTTTTGCTTCCTGTAAGTATTGCAGATTGAATAATTCAGGCCCGGTTGTTTTTGGAAAAGCTTGTTCAAAGAATGGATGATCCATTAACGCCTTTAATAAAATTTCGTTTACTGTTCCCTGTTTGGCAATAGCAGCATCTTCATCAAAATAAGATCCAGGATATTCTTTCTGCATCAATGCATCCATTATGGTATTGCCGGGCCCAGTATCGGTACTGAAAATTTTATTGGCATCTAATGAGCCGGGCAGGTATGTATAGTTGGCAATGCCTCCCATGTTGAGCATCATGCGGTCTTCCTCTTTTTTCGAAAAAATAAGATAATCACCATACACTGCTAATGGTGCACCTTCACCCCCTGCTGCAATATGTTTCTGTCGAAAATCACTGATGGTAATAATGCCTGTTGCAACAGCCATATGATCACCATCACCAATCTGCAAAGTTGCATTACTGAATTTTTCCTGTTGGTGCTGAGCTTTAGGTGCATGGTAAATTGTTTGTCCATGGCTGGCAATCAAATCAACTTTTTCTTTTGCAATATTTTTTTGTTGTAGAAATGCATTGATCATTGCTGCCTGTTGTAATGCTACCCATGGATGAAGCAGGCAAAGTTTTTCCAGGTCAACTTCTTTTTTTGAAAAAACAGATTTGATCTCTGCTTTAAAAGCAGGGTTATAAGGGATGGTTTCAAATGCTGATAATTCAATATTGGTTTCATGCCCATGACCCGAAATTGTACACAAAGCAATATCCAAACCATCTATTGAAGTGCCGCTCATAAGGCCTATGATCTTTCGTTCTTGCTTTTGAGCTAAGGCAAATAATTGTTGCATATTCTTGTTCATAAGCTTTAATTGAAAAAGGCTTTTTATGCCTGATTAGGATTAAATGTTGCTGGTTTATGCTGTTTATAAATAAAAATAATGCATTTTATTGCAGGTTTGGTAAATTTTAGTAATTTTCAATTGTCATGAGCTATTAACATGATCTTCTAAAACTGATATGCTTAAACAGGAACGACAATCTTTTATAGTTCACCAGATAAATTTACACAACCGTGTACTTTCATCCGATTTATGTGAAAAGATCAACGTATCGGAAGATACCATCAGGAGAGATTTACAGGAACTTGCAGATAAAGGAAAGATTATTAAAGTGCATGGGGGAGCTTTGTCAAAATCTTTCAGCAGCTCTTTAAATTCTTCTAAAGTTTATTCGATTGATGCAAAAAAAATCATTGCCCAAAAAGCTGCTTCTTTAATTAAAAATGGGATGTTTGTTCTCACCAGTGGCGGAACAACGATCATTGAAATGGCAAAAGCATTGCCCGAAAATTTACAGGCTACTTTTATTACTGGTAGTTTACCCGCAGCATTAGAATATATTCATCATCCAAACATTGAAGTGATTTTTATTGGTGATAAAATTTCTAAAAGTTCGCAAATCACTATTGGTGCAGATGCTATTTTGAAAATAAGGCAATTTAAAGCAGATCTGTGTTTTCTAGGTATCAATGCCCTGGATACCACACATGGTTTAACTGATAACGATTGGGATGTAGTACAGGTAAAAAAAGCGATGATTAAATCGGCATCAAAAGTTGTAGCCTTAACTATTTCAGAAAAGATCAACACTTCACTGAACATACAGATTTGTAAAGCATCAGATCTGGATGTGCTCATCACAGAACTTGCACCTGAAGAAAAATTATTTCATCCCTATAAAAAAACGGGGCTGGAAATTTTATAATGGCTATACATTTAATCAACAAAAAAAACTGCAAAATGAACAATTGTATTTCAAAAAGCAGAGCTAGGAATAAATTGCTTGCTCTCTTTCTTTTAACAAACTTCTTTGCCATGACTGCAATGGCTCAGATTAAAATCAGCGGAAAGGTTACTGATTCCAAAGGCAATGGAATTGGAGGGGTATCTGTAACAATTAAAAATGACAATGCAGGTACCGTAACTGATGCAGATGGTATGTATTTGTTAATTGCTAATTTAAAGGCAGGAAGACAAGTTGTTATTTTTAGCTTGGTTGGAGCAAAAAATAGTGAACAAACAATTACAGTTACTGAAAATGGTAGGTTAACAGTGAATGCAGAATTAAGTACTGATCCTTTAGGACTTGATGAGGTTGTTGTAATTGGTTCAACACTTTCAGCTAAACGAAAACAATTAGGGAATACTGTAAATACTGTAAGCAGTAAGCAATTACAAAATACAGGAAGCGGAAATATTTCTGCTGCGTTGCAGGGTAAAATTCCAGGTGCACAAATTACTCAAACAAGTGGCGATCCTGCTGGTGGCATCTCTATAAGAATGAGAGGTACCAGCACGATCTCTGGTTCTGCAGAACCCTTGTATGTAATAGATGGGGTTGTGATAAGCAACTCTACTACAAATGTTACGGGTTTGTATGCAGATGCAGGTAGAGAATCAGCTATTGGCACCAATCGTTTGGCAGATATTAATCCGAATGATATTGAAAAAATAGATGTAATACCCGGTGCAGCCGCTTCTGCAATTTATGGAAGCCGTGCCAGCAATGGTGTTGTAATGATTACTACAAAAAAAGGGAAGGCTGGGCAAATGAAAATTGATTTTAGCACCAGTCTTATTTCAAATTCATTGCGTAAGCGTGTTTATATAAGTAAGTATGGCAAAATGTTTGGGATTAAAAATTTTGTTACTAACGGCCAGCCCTATGCATTAGGAATTATTAGTAACGCACCATCTGTAGCACAAGGATATACAGGTGCTATTGCACCACCATACACAAGACCCAATGATGGCATTGTAAGATCATTTGCAACAGATTTGGTAGATGTAACCCGTTACGATTACCAGGATGATATTTTTAGAACAGGAAGTGGTACAGACAATTACCTGGCATTATCTGGTGGTACAGATAAAACAAAATATTATTTTTCGGGTGGTTATTTTAAAAATGAAGGAATTATTCAAAATGCAGATTTTAGAAGATACAATTTTAAAACACGTATTGAACAAACCGTATCTAAAAAGCTTACCGTGTTAGGAGGCCTATCCTACACGAATAGTTTTGCAAATGAAAAGCCAAATGGTAATGTGTTTACCAGCCCTATAAACTCTATGAACATCACCAACAATGTTTTTGACATTAATAAGAGAGATGCCAGTGGAAATTTACGTGGTGTAGATTGGGTACGTATTAACCCAAGAAGCTCTTTAGACGAAATGTTTTTTACAAATAAGGTAAACAGAATTATTGGAGATTTCCAAGTGAAAATTAAACCCCTTGCCAACTTATCTATTGATTATATTTTGGGAGTAGATAATATTTCTCAAGAGGGCAACAGTTATATACAACGATATGCTTATAGCATTAGCAATAATGTAGGAGCAGGTAACAGACCCCTTGGTTATGCAGCAAGTGCTTTTGTAAATACCCAGCTAATCAATAATGATATAAACGCATCCTACAGTGCTACTATTAAAAAGTTTACTTTACTTACTACAGTAGGCTTTAATCATCAATATCAAACAGGAACTTCATTAGTGTCTGAAGGTGAAGATTTGTTAAATGGAATTAGAACGGTAAGTGGTGCGGCCATTGTAACTGCTCCAAGATTTGGAGAAGATAAACTACAAACTTTTGGAGGCTTTGTACAAGAAACTTTTGGATATGATAATTTGATATTTATAACTGCTGCCGGAAGAATTGACGGAAGCACTGTGTTTCCTAAAGACTCCAGAACTTTTTTTTATCCTAAAGTAAGTGCTGCCATTAATTTAAGCGATTTTGCTTTTTGGCAAAACAGTAAACTGGCAAATATCATCAGCTCTGCAAGAATAAGATCATCCTGGGGTATAGCAGGTAACTTAACGGGTATTGGTCCATACAGTAGGTTTACTGCTTTTTCTGCAGGAGCAATTAATACAACAACAGGGTATAATTTAAACACTGCTTTGGGTAATGATAAAATACAACCAGAAAGATCAAGTGAATTAGAGGTTGGTTTAGATGTATCATTTTTGAAAAACAGAATAGCCATTGTATTTAATGTGTACGATAAAAAAATAGTTGACAACTCACTTTTAGTATTTCGTACACTGGCACCTTCATCTGGAGGCACTTCAAGATATGAAAATGTAGGTAATATGACGAATAAGGGATGGGAGTTAAGTGTTAATGCAACACCCGTACTAACTAAAAATGTAAGTTGGACTTTATTTGGATCACTTGCCCGCAATAAAAATTTAGTAACTGCATCAACACAAGTATCACCCATTTTCTTATCAAATGCGTTGGGTGCAAATTCATTTATTGTTCAAGCAGGCGCACCGGTTGGAGCATTTTATGGTGGCTATTTTAACAGAGATGGGAAAGGCGAAATAGCAAAAGATGCCAATGGAAGATTAGTGCCTGCATTAAACGGAACCGCACAGGCATTAAAAATTCTTGGTAGCCCTCATCCCGATTGGTTAGTAAGTTTTGGATCGGGTGTTGAGTATAAAAAATTAAGTTTTAATGTACTGTTTGATGGAGCTTTAGGACAGGAAGTATTTAATGCTGATAGAAGAACAAGACAAGGTGTAGGTATAGGCGATTTAGCAGAAAAAGAAATAAAGGGTGAATTACCAAGAGGTTATATCTTCTCATTATATACAACGGAAGAATACAGAATAGAAAGTGGTTCTTTTATTAAATTAAGAGAAGTTAGTTTATCCTATCAAATTCCTTCATTTGCAAAATTCATTAGATCTGCTTCTATTACAATCACAGGAAGAAACTTAATTAGTTTTGATAAATATGATGGCTTTGATCCGGAAACAAATGCAGGTGGTAACAGCTCTGTATTAAGAGGTATTGATTTTGGCAATGTGCCAAACCCAAGAACGATTCAAGCAACATTAAGAGCAACTTTTTAAAATTACAAACATGAAAAAAACAATTCATAAAAATTATTTATTTGCCATTGTGCTTTTATCAAGCATTGTAGGTAGTAACACTTCCTGCAATAAGGAATATATTAATCCAAGTTCTGCATCTACAGGTAGTGTAACAAAAAGTGCAGATGCATTAATGAATTTGGCAGCAGGCTTGCAAAGACGTTACAGCATTGGCCGCCAAAGCCCCATATATAATTTACCTGTTGCAGGTGGATACGGGGTTTTTGCATTACGTACTACAAATACAGGTAATGTGGCAGAAACAGATTTAGAAGGAGGAAGGGCAGCAGTTACTCCAAATAATTCTATTGTATCTTCTTTGTGGAGCCAATGTTTATTGGGAAAAAACGAATGTCAAATTATTTTTGATAATCTGGCTACGGCTACTGATGCAGGAGATAGAGTAGGATTAAAAGCCTACGCCAGTATTTTTTATGCCTTAAATATGGGAGCTCTATGTCAGTTTTATGAAAAGATACCTTTGGTAACTGAAGCAAATGCACCATTTAGTAATAGAGTAGATGTATTACTTAAAATAGTACAAGTTTTAGAAAGTGTAGATGCAGATTTAGCTGCTACCAACCCAAGTGCGAAATTTTTATCAAAAATACCAGCAGGTATTGATATTAAAAATACTGTAAAAGCTTTGCTTGCCAGGTATTATAACATGCACAGTATGGCTACCGGAACGTATGTTGCGGCCAGTGGTATAAAAGCGATTGCCAATGCACAAGCTGCAAGTCAATCTATTAAATCGGAGTTTAGATTTTCTACATTAACTCCAAATTCATTTGGTGAAAATGCTTTAGGGGGGAATGTTTTTGCAGCAGTTGATTCTGCGCTGGGGTTAAAAAATGGATTAGCTCCTGTACCTCCTTCGTCTGATCCCAGAGTTGGATTTTATATAAGAAGAGTGGGCGGCATTTTATTAATGAATGGGTTTGGAGCAACAAATATTGTTTCAATACCAGTTTACTTACCGGGAGAAATGAATTTAATTATTGCCGAAAATCATGCCCGTGGAGGTTCGTTACCTGCAAGTAAAACAGCATTGGATTTAGTAAGAACAAAAACTACAGATGTGTATGGTATTGGAGCAAATCAGCCACCATATTCAGGTCCATTAACTGCTGTAGATTTATTAAATGACATTTATGTGCAAAGAAGATTAGAATTGTTTTTATCTGGAATGGAATTAGAAGATAGCAGAAGGTTTAACAGAATTGCACCTATACCACCGCCTGCGCCAATTAATGCAAATGCAGAAAGGAATCGTACATTTTATCCTTATCCTTTAACCGAAAGAACGAATAATACCAACACACCACCAGACCCCGCAGGTTAAATAAGTTTCTCATTAGATTTGTTTTTAAATTAAAGCTCCCGATTCTTCGGGGGCTTTTTATTTGCGTGTAATGAATTTTAAGTTACGTTGTATGCCGGCATATTTTGAACGATTTAAAGGAGAATGCTTGAATACCTCTTTAAACGTCTCTTCACTCATTTCATTCCATTCTTTGGTTGAGAGATTCAATATCTCGGGAATAGGAGTGAAGTTTGTTTCTGTTGTTGGTTTGCTGAATCTGTTCCATGGACATACATCCTGGCAGGTATCACAGCCAAACATCCAGTTGTCAAATTTACCTTTCATGTTTTCATCAATCAATGTATCTTTTAATTCAATGGTGAAATACGATATACATTTACTGCCATCAATAATCTTATCTGGCAATATAGCATCGGTAGGGCATTCATCTATACATCTTGTACAGGTTCCGCAATAATCTTTTGCAAAGGGTGCATCATATTCAAGGTGCAGATCACAAATGAGAGTAGCAATAAAAAAGAACGAACCACTTTGTTTGTTGATAAGATTGCCATTTTTACCAACCCATCCCAAGCCGCTTTGTTGTGCCCATGTCCTTTCGAGTACAGGAGCACTGTCAACAAAACCCCGACCATTGATATCGCCAATATTTTTTTTGATCAGTTGAATCAATGTATTCAGCTTTTCACGAATCACTTCATGATAATCTTTTCCGTAAGCATACTTTGAGACCTTTGCCGCATCTTCTTTTTGTTTAACTGATGGATAATAATTCAGCATCAATGTGATTACACTCTTTGCACCCGGGACCAACTTTGCAGGGTCAATTCTTAACTCAAAATGATTTTCCATATACTCCATGGTTCCCTGCATCCCCTTGCTGAGCCATGCTTCCAGTCTTCGGGCATCCTCATCCAAACGGGTTGCTTTAGCAATACCACAAAAGTTAAAGCCCAACTCTTTGGATGTTTGTTTAATAAATGCAGTATAGTTTGCAATTTTGTTCAGCAAGAAAGAAGGTTATGTGCCTTGTAAAAATATAATATTACAACCGTTAAACCGTTTAAGAATAATCGGCATATTATTTTCAAGGTATTAATTATTTATCTTCTTCTACATGCAGCCTGTGCATGATGCGGTGTATGGCCGGTGCAAGGATCAGTCCTATATTGGTAATGAAGATCACACCGCTGAATAATGCATAAAAAGAAGCAAACCATTTTCCTTCTTCACTGGTAATGGTATCTACAGGACCCATTCCACTTAAGATCATGGAGGCATTGAGCAATGCATCTAACCAACTCATATCCGTTGTTGCATGATAACCAACAATTCCAATCAACAAGCTCACAAACAAAACTCCTATTGCAAGAAGCAAACTTCTGCCAATCCGTTTATAAAAAGTTTTTGTTGAAGCAAGCGGTTGTTTTTTATGTTCGTACATTATTATTTATTGAAAAGTATGCTCAAAGTATTAAGAAGAAAGATCATTTACAAGTAGAAGGGATAGCAGCATCAACTGCTGCTCTGAACTGGTTATACAATTCTCTTTTCTGCAGGTCCTGTTCTTTTTTTGATAAAAGGATACAGGCATAACCACGGCAATAGTCGATCCACACAAAAGGACTATTCTGCGAAACACAATTGATAACTGTTCCATCTTTTGTTTCCAACCAGGTGCCGAGACCATAATTAAAACTATTCATAAAAGGGGGCGTGTACTTGTTGAGTGCTGAACCTGTTTGTATTTTCATGAGTTCTGCTACCGATGCTTCACTGATGATTTGTTTGCCATTGAACTTCCCTTTGTTGAGCAACATGCTCATAAAATTCATGTATTCAGCGGCAGTTGATTTTGCACCATCAAAAGGACTGATCGCCGAAGTGTAGTTGCTGAACGTAGTGAAACGCATGTTGAGCGGTCGAAATAATTTTTCCTGTATCAAACGGTCAAATTTTTTCTTTGTGATAACTTCAAGCACACGCCCAAGAATGGTTGGCCCCATCTGGTTATATTGAAACCAGATACCGGGATTGGTAGCAATACCCCGTTTCTCAGCATAATAATTGGCTTCTTCTTCCAATGTTGCAAAACTTTTTTTCTGTAAGAGTTTGCCAGCGCCTGCTTTATCGGCTTCTATTCCTGTAGTATGACTTAAACAATGGCGGATAGTGATATAGCTCTTCATCCATTTTGGAAAGATGGGCAAATACTTTCCAACGTTATCATCCAAAGATAATTTTCCTTCTTCCACCATCATCATTACCAGAACTGCTGTAAGCCATTGGCTACTTTCGCCAATCGGTGCCTGTATATTGGGTTTGAAATCACCGAGCGTTTTCTGGTAAATGATCTTGCCATCTTTATAAATCACCAATGCCTGGTCATCTCCCAATTGTTTTTGATTGTTGAGCATCAGTTGCTCAATTGCATTAAAGTTCTGTGCAAATGAAATATTAATTGAAAAAAGAAGAACAACGAAAAACAACATCGCTTTCATAAGAGATTAATTATGTTGCTAAAGATATTTTAAAAGAAGATGGGTTAAGTTCTGTAAAGAGGAACATTAACAATTTGCATCATTCATAAGGATACAATTATATATACGTTTTATATTAAAGACCCGATACCGATGCTGTTACATTTATTTGAAGTAGAGCAGTCATTGCAGCAGCAAGGATCAATTTCATCGGCTCATCTAACTGCTTACCAAGCCAAATAATATTTTTATTCATACCCAATGTGCCCCCACCGTAATATTGCATAGCACAGTGCGGAATTCCGTTTTCCACAAACTCATATCCCAGTGCGGGAATTGAACGGCCATCATTTGACGTAACAGGAATGATAAAAATCTTTCTTTCACCATTCGTTAAATAGGCATTATAAGTATTGTTGCCCTCATTTACGTTTACCACATTCATCAATAATGCCCATGTATTGGTTGTATCCTCATTGATGCTGATGAAAGCTGTAAAATTACCCGATTCCTTCAGCACATCTCCACCTATTGTTAAGCTGGGAAGAATTTCAATTTCACGCAACGATTCCATCTTCATTCTTTTTGCTGCATTTACTTTGGCCTTATCCTGCGACTTATTAGCTAAAACAAAAGAAAATTTTTCTGAGCTGCTGGTTTCGGTTTTTAAATTAAAGATTGATCCTTTGCTGCTGGTTGTTGTCCATCCCATTTTACTTGATACAACCTCATAATCACCAAAACGGAACTTCCAGATTTTCCCAAACCCTTGCGTTCCCATCTTAACTTTTAATTCATCGGCATTCTCAGCGAGATTGTTGCTGAGAGCAATATTATTTTTTTGTGCTGTACTGAAAAGAGAGAACGAAAGCAACAGACACATGAAGACTGATTTCAGATAATGTGCTAACATAAAATATGGTTTACTTCTAAGTTAAAACATATTTTCCTGGTTTCAGGTTACAATCAATAATCAATTTATCTTTCCGGGGTAAACTTTCAATGCTTCTTCCAAACAATCCATTGCTTTGTTTAGTGCATCTAAATTTAACACATAGGCTAAGCGAACTTCATCTTTTCCTAAACCTGCTGTTCCATAAAACCCTGTTGCCGGTGCAAGCATTACTGTTTGTCCTTTATGTGAGAATGATTCCAGTAACCATTGGCAGAATGTATCGCTATCATCAATGGGTAACTTGGCCATTGCATAAAAAGCACCACCGGGGTTGGGACAAAAAACGCCCTGCATTGCATTTAATCGTTGCACTAATAAATTTCGGCGGGAAAGATATTCAGCTTTAGGTGTGTCAAAATAGGAATCCGGTAAATCAACTGCTGCTTCACCCATGATCTGTGCCAATCCCGGCGGACTTAACCTTGCCTGTGCAAATTTCATTGCTGCATCATATACTTTTTTGTTCTTTGTAACCAATGCCCCCAACCTTGCACCGCAGGCACTGTAACGTTTGCTGATGGTATCCATCAACACAACATGTTGTTCCAGCCCTTCAATATGTAAAGCACTTACATACTCACCATCACCGTGTCCCACTTCCGGCGGATAACAGAATTCACGATAAGCTTCATCACTGAATAAATAAAGATTATGTTTTAAACAAACATCTTTTAATTTCAGCATTTCTGCTTTGCTGTATAAATACCCTGTTGGATTATTAGGGCTGCAAATAACGATTGCTTTTGTTTTCGGTGTAATAACTTTTTCAAATTCTTCAATAGCTGGTAAGGCAAAACCATTTTCAATATGTGAAGTAATTGGAACAACATTCACACCTGCTGCACAGGCAAACCCATTGTAGTTGGCGTAAAAGGGTTCAGGAATAATCACCTCATCACCCGGATTTAAACAGGTAAGAAAGCCAAACATGATCGCTTCGCTTCCGCCGGTGGTAACAAGTATCTGATCATAGCTAACATCAATGCCTACTTTTTTATAATACTGTGTAAGCTTGCGGCGATAACTTTCATTCCCTGCACTATGACTGTACTCTAATACTTTAATATGAGCATTCCGCACGGCATCCAGTAAGGCAGGAGGTGTTTCAATATCGGGCTGACCAATATTAAGATGATACACTTTGGTACCTCTTTTTTTTGCTGCTTCTGCGTAAGGAACTAATTTTCTAATGGGAGATGGAGGCATCTGCTCGCCACGCCTGCTGATTGATAACATCAAACAAAGATAGGGGAGGCATTGAAAATAAAAACCCCGACGTTTGAGTCGGGGTTTATGAGTGATTTAAAAAAAAACGTTATTGCTGAACAACGCCCATAATGGTTAATTCCTGTTGTTGATCAATACCCAAAAACTTTACATATACTTTCTTTGTAAAATTACCAACAGCAGCTGCATTATAGGTAGCAATGATGGTTCCGGCTTTACCGGGCTTGATGGGTTCTTTGGTGTAATCAGATTTTGTACAACCACAACCCGGGGTTACTGTTTCAATAACCACATCCTCATTACTTGTATTCGTAAATGTAAAAGTGGCTGTAACAGGGTTGTTTACTTTGGGCTTACCCAAATCAACAGTTTCGCTGCTGAACTTGGTGATATCACTTGGTTTTTTTGATTGACCGATTACTGCCGTCACTAAAAAGAGTGCAATAAATGATGCAAAGATTGACTTCATTGTATACTGTTTATGTTTGTGTTATTGTTTAAAAATGTTTAATGCCTGGTTACCCGGTGCCGATTGATCAGGTGTTTTCCAAACCTGTCCTTTAATCGTAAATTGTTTTACTTGTCCGCCATTGTAATAAATAGTGATTGATTTTTCAAACACTCCTTCAGCGGCAGAGTTATATCCAACTTTAATGGTTGTTTTGCCGCCGGCTAAAACAGGGTCTTTACTCCATTCGGGAGTGGTGCATCCGCAACTGGCTTGTACATTTTCAATCTTCAACGTGTCTTTACCAATATTTTCAACAGTAAAGTTGTGTGTTACAGGTTTGCCTTGCGGAATTTTTCCGAAATCAAAACTGGTTTCAGGCAGTTTAATACTTTCCGGTTTGGGTGTTGTTGCAGTTGTTGTTCCATGATCATGGCCATCATGTGTTTGAGCCATGCCCAAAACAGCAACAATGCAACTGAAGATGAAGGTGGAAATTAGTTTTTTCATAATTATTTGTGCTTTTTACGGATTACCAAAAGTAAGCATAAGTACAGACAGTTCATAACCCTGAAAGGTTGCCTTCACAAATTTTTACCACATTTACATGAGCGGAAACCGGTTTATTCAGGTCAAAACCTCCACTGAAGTACGTAATTTGTTCACAGCCCGGTATTTGTTTTCACCAAAACAACTTACAAGTGTTAACGAGGTAGTGAAAACATTTATTTTTGCCACATGGAATCAATCAGCAGCGACAGCTTGCAATTGCAACAGCTTTCATTTGAGCATTTCAAAAAAGAGGTGTTACAGGATTATCGCTTCGCCTGCCTGAGCCGTGAGGCCAGTCTGTTGGGACGCAAAGAAGTTCTTACCGGTAAAGCCAAATTTGGCATTTTTGGTGATGGAAAGGAAGTGCCGCAGCTGGCGATGGCCAAATTCTTTCAGCCCGGAGATTTTTACAGTGGGTATTACCGTGATCAAACCTTTGCTTTTGCAACAGGTACCGCCAGCATCAAAGAATTTTTTGCTCAATTATATGCCGATCCTGATACCAGCCATGATCCTCATAGTGCCGGCCGGCAAATGAATTCTCATTTTGCCACTGCATTTGTTGATGAAAACGGCGAATGCCTTGATTTAGTGAACAGGAAAAATCTTACATCGGGCATGGCACCAACGGCTGCTCAAATGCCAAGATCTGTGGGATTGGCACTTGCCTCTAAACTTTTTAGAAACTCTGAGGCGCTGAAAAACTTTTCTTCTTTATCCGATCATGGTAATGAAGTGTGCTTCACAACTATTGGCGATGCTTCAACAAGCGAGGGTCATTTTTGGGAAACAATGAATGCGGCTGCAGTACAACAAATTCCGTTGGCTGTTTTTGTTTGGGATGATGGGTATGGCATTTCTGTTCCTAAAACCTATCAAACAACCAAAGGATCTATTTCAGATGCATTGAAAGGATTTCAGAAAAACGAAGACACAAACGGTATTGAAATTTATAAAGTAAAAGCATGGGATTATGCAGGCATGTGCGAAGTGTTTGAAGCCGGTATTACAAAAATCAGGGCTACTCATACACCTGCATTGTTTCATGTAGAAGAAGTTACACAGCCACAGGGTCATTCTACTTCGGGCAGCCATGAACGTTATAAAACGACAGATCGCCTGCAGTGGGAACGTGACTGGGATTGTATAAAAAAAATGAAGGAATGGATCTTTGAAAATTCATTGGCTGATGAAGAAGAATTAGCAGTCATTGAAACGGAAGTAAAAGAATATGTACGCACGGAAAAACATGCTGCATGGAATGAATTCCATCAACCAATAAGAGAACAGGTACAAAAAGTTTCAACCCTCCTGCAAACGTTGATTGAAAGTTCATCCAATGCTTCTGCCATTCAAAAGTTGAAACAGGAGTTAGAAAATAACAGGGAGCCCAATCGCAGAGATGTAATGAGCAGTTTGTATAAATCCATATTACTTGCTGAAGATGGTAGAAATGAGGAGGCAGGGAAATATTATCATGAGTTAGTTGATGAAAGCAAATCATTATTCAATACACACCTGTATCATGAAGGCGCTTCAAGTGCAATGAAAGTGGCTGTAGTAAAACCTGAGTTTATCGCTGATGCACAGGTTCTGAATGGGTATGAAATACTTAATCGTTATTTTGATCAATTGTTTAGCAACAATCCTAAAGTAGTTGCCTTTGGTGAAGACCTTGGATTTATTGGTGATGTGAATCAGGGGTTTGCCGGGTTACAGGCAAAACATGGTGAAACAAGAATATTTGATACAGGTATCCGTGAGTTAACCATCATAGGGCAAGGAATTGGTTTAGCCATGCGTGGCTTAAGACCGATTGCTGAAATTCAATACCTCGATTATTTGATTTATGGATTGCAACCCTTAACCGACGACCTGGCTACTTTGCAATTTAGAACTGCAGGCAGACAAAGTGCGCCGGTTATTATTCGTTCAAGAGGTCATCGGTTAGAAGGTATCTGGCATAGTGGATCACCGATGGGCATGATCATTAACAGTCTTCGTGGAATGTATGTATGTGTTCCACGTAACATGGTGCAGGCCGCAGGTATGTATAACACATTATTGCAAAGCAGTGAGCCAGGTTTAGTGGTTGAATGTTTGAATGGATACCGGTTAAAAGAAAAGTTGCCTTCCAACCTATCAAACTTCACCGTGCCGATGGGTATTCCCGAAGTGATCAGGGAAGGAACAGATTTTACAATTGTATCCTATGGTTCTACACTCCGCATTATTAATGAAGCCGCTCAGCAATTACAAAAAATGGGAACCAGTTGTGAGGTGATTGATGTACAAACACTTTTGCCTTTTGATATTCATCATATCATTCTTCAATCATTAATGAAAACCAACCGTATTGTATTTATTGATGAAGATGTACCAGGTGGAGCTGCTGCATATATGTTTAACAAAGTAATGGAAGAACAGGGTGGATATAAATATTTAGATGTTGCACCCCGAACCATTACAGCTAAAGCACATCGTCCTTCTTACGGAAGTGATGGTGATTATTTCAGCAAACCCAATGCTGAAGAAATCATTGAAGTAATTCTTGAAATGATCCGTGAATAATACAATAGTCAATTGGCAATAAGCAACCTGGAATCAGCATTGCAAAATTTCGAAGGCAAAAGGAGCTTCAACTTCAAAAAATTGCCGAATCATATAATTATAATCCTCACAAATACGAATGCTTTTGGCCATTGCCTGTACTTATTGCCAATTAAAATAGTAAGATATTATGAAGTTAAAGCTTTACCAGGTTGACGCATTTACTTCAACCTTATTTAAAGGAAATCCTGCTGCGGTTGTGCCATTAGAAAAATGGATTGATGATGAACTGATGCAGCAACTGGCCATGGAAAATAATTTAGCTGAAACAGTTTTCTTTGTCCCTTCAAAACAAACCGGTGCTGATGATGATATCCGATGGTTTACGCCGGAGTTTGAAATAAACTTATGTGGTCATGCAACTTTGGCAAGTGCATTTGTTTTGTATACCATTCTCGGGTATAAAAAACCCTCTGTTACTTTTCATTCAAAAAGTGGCTTATTAAAAGTTGAAAAAAAGGATGATTTATATGAAATGGATTTCCCCTCCTGGAAACCTGAACGTATAACCAACTATCCGGAAGATATTGCAGCCATAGTCGGTGTAAAAGAAATAACAGGTGCTTATAAATACAGAGATCTATTGATCGAAGTGAACTCTGAAGCTGAAGTGGTGAATGCAAAACCCGATTTTACTGCATTGAAAAAAACCGGAGCAATGGTTATCCTTACTGCAAAAGGCAATAAGGTTGATTTTGTTTCAAGATTTTTTGCTCCTTCAGCAGGTATTGATGAAGATCCTGTAACCGGTTCGGCCCATTCACAACTGATTCCTTTCTGGAGCGAAAAACTCAACAAGAAAAAAATGTTTGCCAAACAGTTAAGCAAACGTGGTGGCGATATATATTGTGAGCAAATAAGCAATGAAAGGGTAATGATGGGAGGTGAATGTGTTTT
Organism: Lacibacter sp.; assembly: GCA_046593655.1. GTDB lineage: Bacteria > Bacteroidota > Bacteroidia > Chitinophagales > Chitinophagaceae > Lacibacter. Next base: position 90,599 of record JBKJNM010000089.1, read on the forward strand.
TTATATGAAGGGAGAAGTGGAAATCGGAAATACGAAGCAGGAAGTAAGAAGTAAGAAGTAAGAAGTAAGTAGTAAGAAGGTTAATCTAAGAATCTTTTTCCTTGTTCAGGTGATGGAAGCATACAAGTTTCACTTTTACCAAACCATTTATAACGGTTCTTACCGATCCATTTGTAAATACCATCCCTGATAAATGCAGGGATGATGATGAGTACATACAGCAATTTCCAGCCTCCATCTAAATGCCTGCAAACTTTCAATGCCGCAGTTGATTCACGGTAAGCAATTCCACCTTCGATAAAAATAACTGAAGTAATAACCGTTGGATCAATGTTGTAATGTGGCAAAACCCGTTGAGCCGTTTCGCCTTGTAACGAACCAAATTTTAACCTGCTGTGTTTATCCCGTTTTAAGGCAAACTGAATCCAGAAATTGCAGAAATTACAAACACCATCAAAAAGAACAAGGGGTTGATTTGAATCCATCCTGCAAAGTTAACCTTCCCTGAGTTTCATAATAAGTTGTATTTTTTCAGAACCGAAGCCAGCTTTCTTATGCGAAAGAACTTTCTGTTCATATTAACCTTATTCACCGTTATGAATCATGTAACGGCCCAGTCCTCCTATACGATTGCAGACTCATCAGCCATTTTTTTATTTATTAATAAGGCAGAAGATTTTTTTACCAATGGAAATTATGACTCAGCACTTTTTTATTGCAGCCAGGCAGAAAGCTTAAGCAAACAAAAGAATTTTAAAAAAGGACAGGCTTATGCATTAATTGAAGCAACGGATGTATATATTGATAAAGATGACCTGGACAAAGCTCAGGCAAATGCAATTGAAGTAAATAAAATAGGGTTGCAGTTGAAAGATTCACTCATCATTGCTATAACATGGATGCAGATGGCACAGGTAAAGATGTATGGTAACTTCTTTGATGATGCCATTCCATTATTTGAGAAAAGCCTGCAGTATTACTTATCAAAACATCCTACACGGTATTCAGCTCTGGCTTATAATGATCTTGGATACACTTGGGGAAGGAAGGGTGATTTGGGCAAACAGGCTACATATCTTATTCAATCAATCAATATTTATGAAAAATATTTTCCCGATCAATATGGCGAAATTGCTGTTGCGTTGAATAATCTTTCTACTGTTTATTATAGCTTAAATCAACGGGAGAAAGCTATCGTGTATGCTAAACATTCATTGGTATATAGAGAAAAGACAGGTGATGTTTCAAGGCTTTCACTCGGCTGTTGTAACATCAGCCAGTTTTATATTGGTATTAATAATGAAGAGGCTGAAAAATACCTGCAGCTATGTGTAAAGTATGCATTGCAAAGTAAACAGGAACCAAGAATTATTCATTCTTATGTAACTGCGGCGCATTTATACAGTACCAATAAAAAACCTGTTGAAGCATTGGAGTTTGAATTAAAAGCCATTGCCTTGCTGGAAAAAGATAAAAAAAACCTTGCCATGCTGGCCCGCCGTTATATGGCTGCCGGCACGGTGAGCCGGCAATTGAATAAAGATTCAGCTATTATTGTTTCATACTATGATAAATCATATGAACTGTTAAAAAACCTCCCCGATAAAATGAATCACCGGGATTTTTATTTTCAGTTGTATAATTTTTACGACGAACAAAAAAACTATGCCGCAGCTTATGAAAATTACAGGAAGTATATTTTGTATAAAGACAGTGTGATCTCTGAAAAAACACAATCCGCAATTGCTGAAATAGCCACCCGGTACGAAACCGAAAAAAAAGATAATGAATTAAAAAAATTGTACACTGAGCAACGGATCAGGCAGCTCGAAATAGAAAAGCAAAAGGCTGTGATAGCTGGTAATTTGCTGGAAGCAAAGCAAAAGGGAAACGAAATAAAATTATTATCGCAGCAACAGGAGTTACAGGAAATTGTTTATCAAAAAACACAGGAAGAACTGGAGAAACTATTGTTGCTGGCAAAGAATAATGAACAGGCTTATCAGTTGTCGCAACAGCAGCTCAGGCTTTCAATCGCTGAAAAAGGGTTACGTGAAAAAGAATTGAAGGCACAAAAGCAATTCAGGAATATTGTAATAGCAGGAGTTGTTTTAATGTCGCTGTTTGCGGGCATTTTATTTAACCGGTATAAGTTGAAGAAAAAACTGGAGCAGCAACAACAGTTGTTGCATATTCGAAACGATATATCCAGCAACCTGCATGATGATATCGGGGCTTCACTCAGCAATATCAATATCCTCAATGAGCTCACCAAACGAAATGTAACAGATCCGGACAAAGCAAAAAGCTACCTGGCAAAAGCTGGTGATGATATACAACGCATCAGTGAATCATTATCTGATATTGTCTGGAATATCAATCCGCAATATGATGATCTTGATCATTTATTTATACGGATGAAAAGATATGCGGCTGATATTCTCGATGGGAAAGAGATTACTGCACAATTGAGCTTCCCTTCAGATATGGAGAAGTTAACAATGCCCATGGATCAACGCCGTGATTTTTATCTCATTTTTAAAGAAGCAGTGAACAATCTTGTAAAATATTCTAAAGCAACTGAAGCAGTGATAGAAGTTCATACCGGAGATCAGCAGATTCATTTGAAAATTGCTGACAATGGAAAAGGATTTGATTTGAATAACACAAGAATGGGTAATGGAGTTCAGAATATGAAGCAACGGGCCGATAAATGGAACAGCAGGTTACAGGTTCAATCGGAACAGGGGAAAGGAACCACCATCTTATTGAGCATGAAAATAAATATATAATTGCTTACCCGAAAGTGTAATTGCTTTTGGCAATGGAGAGAATTAATTTTGTAAGGATGTTAACTACTCTTGTTATATATGAAGACAATGCCCGTTTGCGCCAGTCACTGGAACTGTTGCTGAATGATAACAGCGGTTTTAGTGTGATAGGAGCTTTCCCGGATTGTACAAAAGTTTTGGAGCAAATGGATGCATTGCAACCAGAACTCGTAGTGATGGATATTGATATGCCTGTGATGAATGGCATAGAAGGAGTTAAAAAAATTAAAGCTGAATTTCCAAATATCAAAGTAGTAATGTACACGGTATTTGATGACGATAACCGCATTTTCGATTGTATCTGCAGCGGAGCAAATGGTTATTTGTTGAAAAACACATCACCGCTCAAATTGATACAGGGTCTCCAGGAACTGGCCGAAGGTGGCGCTCCTATGAGCCCTTTTGTTGCCCAAAAAGTATTTCAGCATTTCCGTAAACAGAATCTCCCACCGGATACCGCTTTTAATTTAAGTGAAAGAGAAAAAGAAATACTTGAAATGCTGGTGCAGGGAAATTCTTATAAAATGATTGCTGCCAAAGGCAATATTGCCATTGATACCGTTAAGAAACATTTGCATAATATCTACAATAAACTCCATGTAAGCTGCGGCACTGAAGCTGTTGCAAAAGCTTTGCAGCACAAAATCATCCGGTTCAGTTAAAGCAATCTGCTATTCTTACCCTAATGTGTAATTGACAGGGCTGAAAATTATCTCAATATTTGTTGTGTGAGATTTCTGTCTATCAGTTGCTGAATGAAAGCTGACTTTTAACCGCTTTTGAATTAAAATTAAATTTTTGAAACATGAAAATGCTTCTTGTCTTCGCCCTGTTTTTTTTACAACTCGATGTAATTGCACAAACCATTCCTCAACGTGTTGAGCAAAGAGTAAAAGACCGTGTGAACAGAAAAATTGATGAAGGAATTGATAAAGGTTTAGACAAAACCGAAGATGAAATTAATAAAGGTGTAAAAAAGAAAGATACCAAAAAGAAGAGCTCTGACAATACCAAAACATCCAGCAATACCAAAACAAATAAGGGAGGTAAGCAAACAACAACTGCTGATTCAACTAACCCGGGTGGCGGAAAAGCTTTTTCTGATTTTGTGCCTGGTACAAAATTGATTTTTTCTGAAAATTTTGAGAAAGATGCATTAAATGATTTTCCTGCAGGATGGAATACTACAGGCAGTGGAGCTGTTGTAAACCTTGATGGAAAAGATGGTAAGTGGTTGAATATTGCTCACAACACCATCGTGCATCCTGTCTTGCAAAAACCATTACCCGAAAATTGTACCATTGAGTTCGATCTTTTTTTACAATCGAATGGCGATGGGCATACACCTATTGTTCAATTTGGATTAACGCCGGTTAAGAATGTGTTGCGTGAAGACCTTTTTTACAGGGACAAGTTTTTTATGACGGTGAGCCGCTATAATGAAAGAGATGGCCACAGTGTAGAGTATGGGTTAAAAGAAGTGATTGGCAATAAAAATGATTTCCCCATACTTTCTTACGCCAATAAAATTTTGCATGTGAGCATGGCCATTAATAAAACAAGGATCAGGGTTTATTTTGATAAGACAAAGATCGTTGACCTGCCAATGGCACTTACAGCAGAGATGCGGAATAACTTTTACTTGTGTAATACCTATGTTATTCCTGCTTCAGAATCAGGAATGTTTGTTTCCAATATCCGTATTGCTTCAGGCGATGTGGATGCAAGAAGTCTGCTGGTAAAAGATTTGCTGGAGAAAGGGAGAGCATCTACCAATGAAATTTTGTTTGATGTAAATAAAGATCTTATTAAAAAAGAATCCTTTGGCATCATTAACCAGATTGGAGATGCCTTAAAAGCAAATCCAACACTTAAGATCAAAATTGTAGGCCATACTGACAGTGATGGGAATGCTGCTGATAATCTTTCACTATCAAAACGCAGGGCCGAAGCTGTGAGCAGTTATCTTATCAACAATTTTGGTATTGATGAATCAAGAATTACAACCGATGGAAAAGGCGCCACTGTTCCGGTAGCAGATAATAAAACGGCAGATGGAAAAGCTAAGAACAGGAGAGTTGAGTTTATAAAACTTTAAAATATTTAATACTAAAAAATAAATCAAATGAAAAGGGTCATCACATCAATACTTGTATTATTTGCTGCCTTTCTAATACATGCCCAGGACAAAAAACCTGTTAAAGAAGCTGGTAAACAATTGCTATTAGTACCTGCAGATCTTGTAATTACAGATATCAGCTTTGTAAGCGGATCGAAAAATGCGATGAAGGGAAAATATTTTATTACAGTAAGTATTACCATCACTAACCAGGGTGAGCAACCAACCGGTGATTTTAAATTGGTTGCTTCTCAAAGAAGAACCGGGCTGCATGGTGAAGAGTGGGCCATTTTTGGAGCACCTCTTCCTGTTTCCGGAATCAGTGGAACTACAAGTGTTACACCCAACTTTATTACACGCAATTTTGTTTTTGCATGTAGTCTTTCTGACCTGGGAAGAGGAACATATACAGTTCCCTTTAAAGTAACAGCGGATTTTTATGGTGCAGTAAGGGAGTCGAATGAGGACAACAATGATTCTGCTGATATAGAAATAGAACTTGTTTTAGGAACCTGATTTTTTAGCATAATACCAATACAACTCATCATTTTTTTTTATAAAATATGTTAAGACTACTTCTTTCACTAACCGTTTTGTTTTCTTGCTATTTAAGCAGTATTGCACAATCTTCAAAAGAAGATCTCGACCGTGGTTTACAAGAAATGGAAAGAAGAGGTGAGTTGAGAAGAAATGGTAACCTGATTACATTTTTAAAGCAACGACCTGCTGATACGGCATTAATGCGTGAGCTGTATCAGAAAATGTTTGAGAAAGTTGATAACAACATTTACCAGATAGCTTTTGAAATAGACCCAAAATATATAACGAATAAGCAAAAAGCTCCTGTACCTGTTAAACCGCCTGTAGTAAATAATAACCAGGTTATTCATTCACCCACATCGCCATCTGCTGCAACTAATATCAGTATGCCCGAAGGAAGATATTTAATTAAACTTGCTAACGGCAAGGTTTTGGAAGCTGAATCAAACACCTATAAAAATGATGGAGCCCGTGTACAAATATGGCTGCCTTATTATGCACTCAATCAATTATGGGATTTAAAAAGTGCAGGTAGAGGCAAATATTATTTTATCAACGTAGCATCAGGAAAAACATTAAAAGTAAATACAACCAAGGATATACACAATGGAAGTCTTGTGCAAACATGGCCGCAAAATTCAGCATCAGAAGAAACGAAGTGGTTTATTCAATCAGCAGGTAATCAAAAATATACTATCCGCAGCGCAGCAGCAGGAAGTTCCAACAAAGTGCTCGATGTAACAGGGGGAGTTATTGAACATGGTGGAACTGCTATTCAATTATGGGATAACACCAATGCAGCCAATCAATCATGGTTATTTGAAAAATCATACGATAGTGCCATCATCAGACCTAACCTCGTGGATCTGCGCTTGAATCAAACTCCTTTAAAACACCAGGCACTCGGTATTGAAAGAGGAAGCTGTACATACTTTGCAAACCTTGCTGCATTAGAAGCGGCGTATAAAAAAAGAGGATATGGGGACCTGGATTTATCTGAAGAATTCTTCTCCATTATGAGTAAGGTCATGTATTTAGAGCCTTATTGGAGCAGGGTTTCAGGCAGTAATGTTCGGGAAAATCAAATGGGTGCAACGCAAGGTGGAGGCAGCATTTTTTGGTTAACAAATGGATTGAAAATTCCATTGGAACGGGATGTTCCTTTCCGGCCATCTTATGCAGGTCCTTCTGCTTTTTCTGATTTGCAACGGGTAGTGAATGATTATAACACTACAGAACTTACAGATAGTGTTTTATACTCACCCCTTTATTATGGTGCTACTACCGGAGTTGAATTTACAAGTGACCAATATCTTAGTACTGATAAGTATGAAAAAGTATTAGACCTGGGATATGAGATCAATGTATTGATCAACAATGGGAATCATAATATTATTATCATTGGTTATGATAAAACCGATCCGGCTAATCCCCGGTTTTTAGTAAAGGACAGTTATTATAGTCCTCCCGGAGTTGCTTGTGCAAGCATCATTGATATGCGACCATATAGCAGTCTTATCAGCTCACCAGTAGTTGGGGCAAGCTATATTACCGGCATTCGGGAACCAACCACTTTTAATGAACTGGCGTTTATGGGGCGTTGGAATTTAAGTTTCGATGGGCATAAGGGCATTCTGGATGTATATCATATTCCTGGTATTAATTATACTGCCAATGCCTTTGGAGGCGCTTTGCGTGAAACCGAAGGCGGAGCAATTATTAACGGCGATAATCGTATTGGTGTGTTTTATGATGAGGATGGCAATGCATTCAGAGTAAATGGAAAGATCGCAGGTAATATGATGCAGTTTTATTTTGATCAGTCTGCACCTAACCAACGATGGGATCAGTTACTGGGAAGAAGGTTCTTATACTATATTAATCCATCATTAAAAATCATGAGTGGTTTTCATTATGATGCAGGCGGCAGTTCTTTTGGCGGCTATGCAACCAAAGGAACATATGTTACGCATGCAACATCTGAACCCCATATCGATCGATTGATTAATAATGAGTGGACATTACGCTGGGGAAATGAAAGGGGAACAGTGCGATGCAGAGTGGGTGAAGATGGTTCTTTTGTTAATGGAACATTCAACAATGGAACTTCAAGCAGACCCATTTCTTTCCGTTACGATGCATTAGACAGATCATTGATTTATATCAGCTTGGACGGGCAAACTGCAAAAGTAAAGTTCCTGAATCATGAACAAGGAATGATGTGCGGAAACAGCTTGGGTGTACAGCAAATTATTCTGATGTATAAACAGTAAACAGAATTTTAATTTCAAAAAAGTAAAATCATCTTTAAACTAATCGTATGAAATATTATCTCATCGCTGCAATTTTGTTTCTACAATCAATGAACATCATTTATGCACAACCTCCACGTAGAGATAGAGATACGGTTGGGTGGGGAAGCTGGCGCAGGAGTGTTTTACAGGCACCGGTTGTTTCGGGGCAAACACAAGCTGTTACAATTATGCCCATCACACAACGGCTTTGTTTTGATAAACAGGTAAATTTAAAATTAACCATACCCGGCACAGTAGTGGAGCAATGCATGTATCTTAATACAACAGACGGATACATGGGCTATTTACCACCTTCAACAACGGGAGGAATCATCGTTGATATTTTACCAGAGATACCGGATTTTATATTTTATGTTATTGGCTTAAAAGGGAATGTTTATAGTTACAAAAATGGAGATGATGGAAACGGAATAATCGAACACTGGGTATCTACAGGCAACACACAAACACATAAATATGTAATGCCATTATCTGCTGGTGCTGGCCCACTTGTAAGAAAAGCAGAAACACGGAATTATTGTGAAGGAAAATTAAATGCAAGAGCCTACAAGTATGATGGCGGCACAGCAACGTGGTATGTATATGGCGAACGTTATCCCCAACAGCTTCATGGAGTTCGCTTTCTTGGCAATTTTGGTGTGGGATATTTAAAAACTCAAGAAGGGTTGTACCTGGTTTTGGAAATGGAAGATGGGCCCAATCAATACAGGATATCTTCTATTGAAACGGTTTATACCTGTTTCGATCCTACACAATTTAAAATTATGGAAGATGAGTTTGTAAGAAAACGCCGGCTTGAGCTGCAAAGGGAAAGAGAAAAAATTGCAAGAGATGAAGCAAGAGCAAATACAGGTAATTGTACTTCAGAAAAAATGGCAGTGATCAATTTCAGAAAAGAACAGTTGCGTATTCAGGAAGCGAATCTGGTTGTAAGTCAACAGGGAAATACTATCCAGGATGCTCCAACACAACAGGCAATATTAGGTATGATGGATCCTTTGATGATAGTGCAAGGTTCAATACTTACAACACAAGCAGGTATTTGTAATCTGGAAATATCATTGCAAAGAAGCCCAAGCTCTAACAGCTTGCAGGAACAAATTAGCTGTACCAGAAACCTGCTA
>JBKJNM010000209.1:0-5201 GCA_046593655.1 Lacibacter sp.
TATTCCGGATCCATTCCATTGCTGAAGAAGAAAGAAAGATTGGGAGCAAAGTCATCAATGTTCATGCCCCTGCTGATATAATATTCAACATACGTAAATCCATTCGACAATGTAAAGGCTAATTGTGTAATTGGATTTGCTCCTGCTTCAGCAATATGATAACCGCTGATACTCACACTGTAAAAGTTCCGAACGTTTTGCTGAATAAAGTAATCCTGCACATCTCCCATTAACTTCAATGCAAACTCAGTTGAAAAAATACATGTATTCTGTGCCTGGTCTTCTTTTAATATATCTGCCTGCACGGTGCCTCTTACATTTTGCAGTGCTGTTTTCCTGCATTGCTCATAAGCATCAGGAGGTAAAACTTCATCACCACTTAAGCCGAGCAAACGCAATCCCAGTCCGTTATTGCCGGAAGGAAGTTCACCGGGTGAAGATGTATTATTATAAGATGGTCTTATTGCATTGCCGAATTTCTTTTCGTAAGCAGCATTCACCATTGACCATTCAGCATTCGCCTCTATCCATTTTTCACATTGCTGATCAATGGCTGCATTCATAAAGAAAGCAAGCAACATTGGAGCAGGACCATTGATGGTCATGCTCACTGATGTCTTCGGATCGCACAAATCAAATCCACTGTATAATTTTTTTGCATCATCAACAGTTGCAATACTTACACCACTATTACCCACCTTGCCATAAATATCCGGACGGGGAGCAGGGTCTTCGCCATATAATGTTACACTGTCAAATGCAGTAGACAGGCGAATGGCAGGTTGATCTAATGAAACATAATGAAATCGTTTATTGGTCCTTTCTGGTCCGCCTTCACCTGCAAACATTCTGGTTGGATCTTCTCCTTCACGTTTTAACGGAAACACCCCTGCAGTAAATGGAAAACTGCCGGGTACATTTTCCTGTGCCTGCCATTTTAATAAATCGCCCCAATCTTTATATTTCGGTAATACTATTTTTGGGATTCTTGTGCCGCTTAAGCTCTTGCTAGATAATGGTTGTTTAATTACTTTATCACGCACCTTGTATTCATAGTAATCTTTCTGATAGGCTTTTACTTTCTCCGGCCAGTGTGTAATGAGTTTTTTTGCTACAGGAGTTTGTTGATCGGAATAGAGTTGTATCTGTTGATTGATTATTTCCAATAAAGAAGGATCTGCTTTGTCTTTGATGATTTCTAATGCGCCATGCAACTGATATAATTTTGATGCAATTGCTGCCTGGTCGATCACCAGTTGATTATAATCTTTAATTGCATCTGCAATTTCACTTAAATATCGAACTCTTGCAGGAGGAATGATGAGTGATTTGCTTACGGTATCTCTGTGAGCGAAATGTTCAATATTGCCAAAACTCACATTTGTTTTTGCTGCAACCGAATGAATGATTTTTTCAAACAGTTCATTTACTCCTGCATCATTAAATTGAGAAGCAATGGTGCCCACAATCGGCAACTCATCATCCTTTGCCATAAAAAGCTGGTGATTACGTTTGTATTGTTTCCTGACATCGGCCAATGCATCTAATGCACCTGCTTTATCAAATTTGTTGATGGCAATCACATCAGCATAATCCAGCATGTTGATCTTTTCCAATTGCGATGCTGCTCCGTATTCAGGTGTCATCACATATAAACTCACATTGCAGTAATCAAGAATGGATGCATCACTTTGCCCTACACCTGCACTTTCAAGAATAATAAAATCAAAGCCCGCTTCTTTACAAATGTCGATCGCTTCCTGTACATGTGCACTCAACGCCTTATCGCTTTCTCTTGTAGCCAGGCTTCGCATATAGGCCCGGTGATTGGAGATGGAGTTCATACGGATACGATCGCCCAGCAAGGCGCCACCTGTTTTCTTTTTAGATGGATCAACAGAGATCACTGCAATGGTCTTATCAGCAAATGCATTTAAATAACGGCGTACAATTTCATCCGTTACGGATGATTTACCAGCACCACCTGTACCTGTGATGCCTAATACAGGAATTGTGGAATTGGGAATTGGGAATTGGGAATTTTCCGCCAGTGTCTTTATTTCTTGTAAAATGGAACTATAATCTTCTCCATTTTCAGCTAATGAGATTGCTCTTGCGATCCGTCGTATATCTTTCTTTTCATCCAATGGTAATTTCCCATTCCAATTGGGTGTTGCTGTTTTAATCCCCCTTTTGGGCGGTGGGGGGGCTGCTGTTTTAATCACATCTTCAATCATCCCTTCCAATCCCATATGTCTTCCATCATCAGGAGAATAAATTCTTGTAATACCATATTGATGCAGTTCTTCAATTTCAGTTGGTAAAATTGTTCCACCGCCGCCGCCAAATATTTTAATATGACCACAACCATTTTCTTCCAGCAGATCTTTCATGTATTTGAAAAATTCCACATGACCTCCCTGGTAGCTGGTGATGGCAATTCCCTGTGCATCTTCTTCAATGGCACATTCCACAATTTCATGAACGCTGCGGTTATGTCCAAGATGAATGATCTCAGCACCTTTGCTTTGCATAATACGTCGCATGATATTAATGGCTGCATCATGGCCATCGAATAAACTGGCAGCAGTAACAATGCGAACTTTGTTTTGAGGATGATAGCTCATAATAAAATATACAAGTTTGTAAAGGTACTGGTTATGTTTAACCTAACGGGAGTTAGGATAAATGGGACTTTTTTGGTTAGATTTTTTTATGAAATCTGTAATGAATTAGAGATAATGATTTCTTTAAAGTTTTATAGCAATTCGTTTTTGTTTAATAAAGACAGCTTTTCTTAAGAATGTGGTACTCATAAATGATTTAAAAAAAGATGTGGTTATTACAAATTGTGATAAGCAGCTTTTTGCTGAGTTTTGTTGTTATGCTTATGTAATAAGCATTACTTTTACGATCTTTTTAAATTAAAATCTATTGCGAATGAGAAAAAAAATCTACTTGCTCACTGTTTTGTGTGCATTGCTTTCGCTGCATGTTTTTGCTCAAACAAAAACTGTTTCAGGTAATGTAACCGATTCCCAGGGCGGCAGTGGTCTTCCGGGAGTTACTATTTCCTCCAATGGCCGTTCAATTGGAACTACTTTGGCTGATGGAAGCTTTAGTGTAAAAGTTTCAGCTACAGCAAAATCTCTTACGTTTACTTTTGTAGGGTATGATGATGTTACTGTTACTATATCAGGTGCATCAGTTAATGTTCAAATGAAGCCGAAAGAAGCAAACCTTGAAGAAGTGGTGGTTACAGGTTATCAATCCCTGCAAAAACGCCAGATAACAGGATCCATTGCTATAGTAAAAGCAGAAACTATAAAAAATGTGCCTATAGGTTCTTTTGACCAAATCCTGCAGGGGCAGGCGGCAGGTGCCTTAATACAATCAAACTCTGGCCAACCTGGTGCTGCCGCAAGAGTTTTGATTAGGGGTGTAGGATCTGTGAATGGTACTACTGAACCTCTATATATTTTAGATGGAATACAAATAAGCGCTGCCAATTTTGCTTCACTTAACCCAAATGATTTTGAATCTGTTTCAGTACTAAAAGATGCCTCAACTACTGCTCAATTCGGTTCACGTGGTGCTAATGGCGTAATTGTAATTACTACTAGAAAAGGGAAAAGCGGCAAAACCCGTTTTGAATATACTGGCTTATATGGTCAATCAAAGTTTCCGGAAAATAAATTGGTAATAATGAATACCAACCAGAAACTCGATTATGAAATTGCCCGTGGTAATCCTTTTTGGTGGACAGCAGCTAATTTAGACAGTTTAAGAAAAATTAATACCAACTGGCAGGATGAACTTACCCGTACAGGTATTACGCAAAGCCATCAGTTTAGCGCAAGTGGTGGAACCGATAAAACTACTTTCTTTACTTCAGGTGGTATTTTTGAACAAACAGGTACCGTAAAAAAAACCTCATTGAAGCGTTACAGCGGACGGGTAAATATTGAACACGCTGCCAGCAATAATCTAAAGTTTGGAATTAATACTTACGGCGGTTGGAGCAATTTCTCAAATACTACAGAGGGTAATACAGGAATAGCTTCTCCACTCAATGCAGTTCGTTGGGGAAACCCTTATGAGCGTGCTTATAATCCCAATACCGGGCTTTATCAATCTTTTGCATCAGGGCAACCAAATCCTGTACAGGAATTAAATGAGCAAAACAGGGGTAACAAAGAATTAAAACTGGTAGGTAATGCCTTTGTTGAAGTAAAACTTCCTTTTATTCTGAAAGGCTTAAGCGCCAGAACCAATTGGGGTGTTGATTATGAAAACTGGGATCAAACAAATCTGTTTACCCGTTTTGGTGTTGTAGGTCAATCACAGGCCGGAAATCAGGGAAGTTATAATAAAAATTCAAGGATTCTTTCCCGTTTTACAGGTACTAACTCAATTAATTATTCAAATTCAATTCAAGACCATAGTTTTTCAGTAAGTATTAATAATGAGACGGTGGCACGTACCGTGCAAAATTTTGGTTATACAGGTTTTGGATTAACTGGTAATTTCCAAAACGGAGCAGGTATAACTAACGGATCTCCTGCCTTCATTCCTATCGTTTCTGAATCCAGAACTCAAAACGCTTTATTATCTTATTTCGCAATTGGGAATTATTCCTTTAAAAACAGGTATTTCTTAAATTCCAGTTTTAGAAGAGATGGGTCTTCTCGTTTTGGTGTTAATAAACGCTGGGCTAACTTCTACTCAGTAGGAGCGGGATGGGTTATTAGTGAAGAGAATTTTTTCAAGAAAAATATCCGTTTTGTAGATAATCTTAAATTATCAGCATCTTATGGTACGGTGGGGAACCAGGAAGGAATTGGTGACTTTGCATCCCGTTCATTATTTGCAGTTAACAGAACCTACTTAGGGGCAAACGGGCCTGGTATTACTCAATTGCCAAACCAGGATCTCACTTGGGAACAACGGGCAAAATTTAATGTTGGATTTAATGGAGTTGCGTTTAACGGACGTATAACTGTAGGGGTTGATTATTATAGTGAAGTTACAAGCCTGTTGTTTCTGAATGCACAACTTTCCAGAACCACAGGATTTGCTTCTCAAAACGTAAATATTGGTAAAGTAAGAAATCGTGGTTGGGAGTTTACGCTCATTACAGAGAACATCCGGAAAAAAGATTTTACATGGACAACTTCAATAAACTTTACCATTAACCGTAA
>JBKJNM010000225.1:0-3726 GCA_046593655.1 Lacibacter sp.
TGAACCATTTCTTGCTGCTAACTTCCGCTTTAAGGATGTACCCTGGCTGATGCTCCAATATCAATGCTATTTTACTCATCAGGTTTCAACGCACTTGATTTATTACAGAGTCAGCTACAATAATTTTGGAGTTGTTATTGACCCACGACTTTTATTATTAAAAAAGAAAAAATGAAATACTATCTAACTGCTTTACTGATTCTGATGATTGCCTCTAATAATATGTTGGCACAGGATTCAGTTTCGAATAAAAAAAAACATAAGATACCTGCAATTTATTTTGTATTAACTGGCGGGGAAGCAAACGGAAAATTCATTTTTGGTTGGGAGGGAACAATCATTATAAAAAAAGGGTGGGGAATAAATTATGGGGTAAAAGCTTCTATTTACGAAGCAAAACTTTTGCCAAAAGACTTTGAGCCAGGAGGATTAAGTCTATCTGGTAATAATAGTATTCCTCGTGATGAAATTTACTTTTATACACTAAGTGCTTCAAAAGATTACATTATTAAACAGAATAAAATTATTCCTGGTTTAGTGACAGGAGTTACTTATATGGAATATAATACTTTTTCAAATTTTATTTATTTGAATGAGACAAATGGATTTTTCCCATCCAGCAATTACCGATATACATACGAAAAAAAGAATGCTTTTGGGCTTTTACTAAAGCCAAAAATAAAATTTATAATCAGTAGAAATATCGGGTTAGAAACATCAGCATGGACAATCCTTAACAAGATTGAAAATTACTATGGCGTTGAAGTAAACTTATTAATCGGCCGATTAAAATAATAAGTTCCTTCTCAATCTATCTAAACAAATTACTATGCTTAATAAATTTTTGATAGTTACCTGCTTACTCCTTTGCGGTTGTCAAAAACATAAAGTTCAGAATCATATATATTAAAGTAACAGGTACAGTTCATGACCAGAATAATAATGGCTTAGCAAACATAACCATATATATAAATCGTGGTAACCCTGATTGGTTTTCGTTGTATTACAGTAAGTATGATTCGATTTCTACAAATGTGTCAGGAAAGTATTACTACTTAATAAAGAATGATGGATATATGTATCAGGTTTGTTGTAAACTTCCACAAGGTTTTTTGACTCTTACTCAAGGCTGTAAAGCAATTGATAATAGCGTTATAAATAGCCAACCAGTTCCTAATGTCATCAATTTTTTATTGCTCCCATAGATTGATTCATATTTGGTTTGTGTCTTCCCAAATCAATAACAAATTATAATTTACAAAATGGAAATCTTTCAACTGGATTATTAATCTATCAAGAACAAAAAAAATCCCGCCTTCAAAGCGGGATTTTCTATATACAGAAACCGTAATTTATTCTCCTCCTATCTGGGGGCCTTTCACAACTCCCATCTTGGCTTCCATGCTTAATGTAGCATGAGGCACTGCACGTAAACGGGCTTTGTCAATTAGCTTTCCGGTTACACGACAAATACCATAGGTTTTGTTTTCAATACGCATCATGGCTTTTTCGAGATGATCAATATAGGTAATCTGGCGGCTGGCCATTTGGCTCAACTGTTCACGTTCCATACTTACACTGCCATCTTCCATAGTCATATAACGTCCATCATCTCCATCACCACCCATTTCATCCTTACGGGTAATGAGTCCCTGCAAATAACCCAGTTCTTTTTTTGCCGATTCCAGTTTACGTTGAATCAACTCCCTGAACTCAACCAGGTCTCCGTCATTATACCGGATCATGGGGCCCTGTGGTTTTTCTTCCACTGCCTTATCCAATACTGACTTTGTGAAATCGGGCTGGTATCGTACGGATGTTGATACGGATGTTTTCACCGGCTTCACAACAACCGGCTTTTTAGCTTCTTTTTTCAATTCTTTAATTGCTTGTTTAACTGTGGGTTTAATAGAACTGGCGGCTGGTTTTGAAACCAACACCGGTAACGATTTCTTTACTTCAGCTTTTTTAACAGCAGGTGCCGGCTTCTTAGCGGCAGGTTTTGCAACTGCTTTTTTTACTGCTGGCTTTGCAATCGCCTTAACCTGCTTTGATGCAGGCTTAGGTGCTGGCTTCTTAGCAGCAGGCTTTGCTGCCTTTACAGATTTTCCGCCTGTTGCCCGGGCTGGCTTTGGTGCAGGTTTGTGTGACTTCCCGCCAGTTGGTCGGGCAGGTTTCGGAGCAGGCTTTGCTGCTTTCTTTTTTATTGCCATTCTATCCTCCTTTTTTGGATACTTGTACTTTGATCAAAATGTCATTTACCTCAACTTCAATGCCATCTGCTAATTGAGGCACGAGGTCGAGATGATCTGCTAAAATTTCGGCGCAAATATAGGATTTATATTGAGTGATGGATGACCGCAGTTTTTCTTCATCTGTTATCCTCACAAAAATACGGTCAGTCAACTCATATCCACTTTCTTTCCTGATCTTTTGTATCCGATTCACAAGCTCCCGTGCATTTCCTTCATCCAGTAATTCCGGGGTAATGGTTACATCCAGCGCTACGGTTACTGCACCCTTATTGATCACCATCCAACCTGGCACATCTTCACTCATAATTTCAACATCTGTCAAATATAGGGGAACCGTTTCATCCTCTATCAACAGATTATAAACAGTTTCTTTCTCAAACTGATTGATCTGTTCCTGTGTAAATTGACTTAATGCTGCGGACACCATTTTCATCTTTGGCCCCAGCTTTTTACCTAAGGCTATAAAATTGGGTTTGATTTTCTTTTTAATGAAAGAATTATCAGCCGACAGATATTCTATTTCTTTGATATTGACTTCACTCTTGATGATATCTTCCACTTTTTCAAACTGCTTTCTCATGAAGCTGCTCATGACAGGGATCATTACTTTTTGCAATGGCTGACGAACTTTGATGTTTACTTTTTTGCGGAGCGATAAAATTAGTGAAGAAGCATCCTGTGCCAGTTGCATCCGTTCTTCCAATGCTGTATCAATGACTGATTCGTTGGCAACAGGAAAATCAATATGGTGAATGGATGCTGTTGCAAAACGGTTGCTCACTTTATTCAGCTCAATAAATATAGCGTCGCTGAAGAAAGGTGACACTGGTGCCATTAAACTCAACACTGTTTCTAAACATTCATACAAAGTTTGGTAGGCACTGATCTTATCCTGCTCATATTCCCCTTTCCAAAAACGGCGGCGGCATAAACGCACATACCAGTTACTCAAATGTTCATCAACAAATTCTTCAATTAAACGACCGGCCTGTGTAGGTTCGTAATCATCCATTGCTTCATTCACTTTTTTAATGAGTGTATGAAGCGATGATAATATCCAGCGATCAATTTCAGGGCGTTCATTCAACGGAATAGCAGCTTCTTTAAATGCAAAACCATCCACGTTTGCATACAAAGCAAAGAATTGATACGTATTATAAAGAGTACCAAAGAATTTGCGTTGCACTTCTTTGATGCCTTCAATATCAAATTTTAAATTGTCCCATGGTGATGCATTGGTGATGAGGTACCAGCGTGTGGCATCGGCACCGAATTTTGAAATGGTTTCAAAGGGATCAACCACATTACCCAAACGTTTACTCATTTTGTTGCCGTTCTTATCCAGCACCAAACCATTACTCACTACCGTTTTGTAAGCAACACTATCATAAACGAGTGATGCAATTGCATGAAGCGTATAAAACCATCCTCTTGTTTGATCAACACCTTCTGCTATAAAACTTGCCGGAAA
>JBKJNM010000107.1:0-2881 GCA_046593655.1 Lacibacter sp.
ACTCCTTTCTTCAGCTTTGGAACTACTTCCATAAAAAACCATTGTACATCACTGTTGGCATATAATAAATGAGAGCCATCAAAAAAAAGAACATCATTTGCTTCTAATTGTTCAAACAAAGAAAGCGGAGCTTGTTGCAAGGAAACATTCAACCAGTTGTCAGCAATTGAAGCAATCTCTTTTCGTGGTGAGGGATCAATACAGGTGATGGTATAGCTAAGACCTTGTTCAACTTTTGCTTTAGCAGCGATCTTGGTACTGCTGCCGCTACCGATCTCTACATAACGTTTGGGTTTGAACGCAGACAAAATGGTGTACAGGATCACCATATCCAAACCGGGGAGGAATTGATTGTTCCAACCGGGCTCCGTTGCGTTCGTGATCTCTTTATCATCTTTGATGTGCAGAAAAATATCTTTTAGCTTCAATGCCTGCTGCAACAGTTGATGATAGTTGCTTTTATTTAGTTCAATAATCTGTAACAACTGCTGATGTGGTTTCTCTTTTGTATAAGCAGGAGAAGGATGTACGGAATAATCAAGCAGGGCTATCCGGCCGGAACGAAAAATAGTATTGTAGATTTTCCTGAACTGCTGCATCTGTTCCGTTTAATTTACCGACAAAGTAAATCTTTCTTTTAAAAAGAGATTATCTTGCTTTAAGTAACCGTTGAAAATAACCTGTAAAAATCATTCATGATGCAGCTGTTCAATACCGGCATTTTACTTAATCTTAAACGCTTGATCAAGAAGCTGCCCATTGCTGTAACCCGCAACCAGCAATACGATGTACAAACCAGGCAGATCATACAACAGGTATGCAAGCCCGGCAGCAACAGCATTGATGTGGGCACACATGCAGGAGATATTCTTGATCTGTTGATTCAACAGTCACCCGAAGGAGTTCACTTTGGTTTTGAACCCATTCCTGCTTTATACAAAACACTTAAAACAAAATATGCAGGAAATGATCGGGTACAGTTGTTTGATATTGCATTAACAAATGAAACAGGCGAAACCAGCTTCAACTATGTTACCAGTAACCCATCGTATAGCGGCATCAAAAAAAGAAAGTACGACAGAAGCAAAGAAACAGATACTATCATCACCGTTAAACAAAATTTGTTGGATGAGATCATTCTGCCTTTCAATCATAAAATTGATTTTATAAAAATAGATGTAGAAGGTGCAGAGATGGCGGTATTAAAAGGTGCAAGTGCGTTGATCAGGAGAGATCAGCCGGTGATTGTATTTGAATGTGGATTGGGCGGAACAGATGTTTATAATACCACACCAGAACAGCTCTATGATTTTTTTCAGGAGCATAGTTACCATCTTTCACTGATGAAAGATTTTCTGCAATCAAAATCATTCTTCAGCAAGCAGGCATTTGCAGAACAGTATTATCAAAAGCTGAATTACTATTTTGTTGCTTCACCTGTTATTGTGCCGGAGATGGATGGGTCTGCTAAAGTATAAGAAGCTGTTATCGTTCCTTCCTTGCAATAAAACGTTTTGCAGTTTCCTGTATGTACATATAGAGTTCAATATCCAGGATCTGTGTCATCAATTCATACTCGGGCCGGTACAGTTGCATGTATTCATTTAATAACGCTCCTTCTTTTAAAGTAGTTAAACGCTGTACAATGTTTTTGTTGAAACGGTAAGCAATATAACGGTCCTGTTCTTCTTTGATCAACCGTTGCTGAAACATGGCCATGCTCTTGTTTCTTCTGAAACGGAAGACATTGATCAATGCATCCAGATCAAGACCAGCACTCATTCCCGCATCAGGATTAGAACCGGTAAAACGTATACCGCTTCTGTCGTTATTAAATACCTTGTCGTATTGCAAACGGTTTTCAATGGAATCCTGTCGCCGGGTATTTCCATATACAATAATTTCTTTCAGTTGCTTGTAGCGGCCCGGCACATGGAGGCTGATAGAAATATCAAATGCTGAAACATCTTTAATAGCTGAAACAGCAAATTTTTGTGTGGGTTTGTTTTGAAAGAAAAAGAACACGGAATCTTTTTCGCCTACATAAATGCTGTAGTTCCCAACACTATCGGTAAAGCTCATCGTGCCACAGGTGCAAATGACCTGCACACCCATCACCAGGTTGCGTTTGGTGCTGTCGTAAACAGTACCACTTAACTGAATTTGGGCGGAACCAGTTTGTACAAACAGGAGCACAACTATATAAAGGAGTAACTTTTTCAAAACTGCTGCAATGATAAACTGTTCAAATGAAAAAAGCGGTGCCGTTGAATATTTTAGGACGTTTTTACGAAACCAACAGTTTTTCAATCTCTGTTGCAAAATGTTTGTGCTCCAATTCGTGAATGCGTTGAGCTAAGGTTTCAGCAGTATCATCTTCATTTACATTACATCTTGCCTGGAAGATTACTTCACCATGATCATACAGATCATCTACAAAATGAATACTGATGCCGCTTTCTTTTTCTTTTTGCTCAATTACTGCTTCATGCACAAAACGGCCATACATGCCCTTGCCTCCAAAGTTGGGCAATAGAGCTGGGTGAATATTAACCATTTTTTGAGGATAAGCTCTGATCAATGCAACCGGGATCTTCCATAAAAAACCTGCCAGTACAATAAAATCGATCTGCTGTTCTTTTAATTCATCTACATACGCATTGCCACGAAAGAATTGTTCTTTTTCAATCAATAAAACACGAATGCCATGTTCTTCAGCAATCTTTAAAACACCTGCCCCCGGTTTGTTGCAAACAACCAATGCAATATGTACCTGCACATGATGTTCAAAATGCTCAATGATCTTTTTAGCATTACTCCCTGCGCCGGAAGCGAAAATGGCTATACGTTTCATTTGATTATTTGTTATTGTTTTTGGTCA
>JBKJNM010000260.1:0-10130 GCA_046593655.1 Lacibacter sp.
CAGCACCCGTTGCACTTAAATTAAAATCCTGTCCAAACGCATTTCTGTAAATCTGATCTTGCCAATCAGTGCTTTCTTTACCAAGCAATGCTTTCTGACTTGTTGTACCTTTTTCATTTACAATGGTTCTTACTTCATCTGCAGTAAGCACATCAACTTTATTGGCCGGTGTTTGTACAAAGCCCTGTGCATTGAAATTAAGTTTGATTTTTCCTTTCTTACCTTTCTTAGTAGTAATTAAAATAACTCCATTTGATGCACGAGATCCATAAATGGCTGCTGCCGATGGATCTTTTAAAATGGTGAAAGTTTCAATATCATTGGGGTTGATAAGGTTCAACGGGTTGGTTGCACCTGCAATTCCACCATTATCAACCGGCACCCCATCAATAACAATCAATGGATCGTTACTTGCACTAAGTGATGCTCCACCCCGTATACGGATGCGGCTACCACTACCGGGTGCACCGCTGTTGGGCGTAATTTGTACACCTGCTATCTTACCCGCAATTAATTGTTCTGGTGTTTGTAAGGCACCTTTCACAAAGTCTTTGGATGAAACCGTTGCAACCGCACCGGTTAAATCCCTTTTTCGTTGTGTACCATAACCAACTACAACAACCTCATTGAGGTTAGATTCTGTGGATGTTAAGTTAATGGATAATTCGGCTTGTGCACCTACTTTTACTTCTGTGCTTCCAAATCCAACTGAAGAAATCACAAGAACAGTATTGTTGTTGTCAACTGCAATACGGAAACTTCCGCTTGCATCTGTAGTAGTACCCCGGTTGGTTCCTTTAATAGTTACAGAAGCATTCGGCAGAGGGCTTCCATCTTTATTATCAGTCACCTTCCCTGTTACAGTTTTTCCCTGTGCAAAAACAGTTTGTGCAACTACCATCAGCACGAGCATTAAAGCCCAGACCCTGGTAAGCATTCGTTTAAAAATCATAATCAATAGTTTAGGTTTTAAGAAATCGCTATTTATACTTGTCAAAAAAAGTTGATTGAATTTTGTTGATCAATACTTTTTTGCATTTGCAAAAACATCAACAATAAACCCCGCAACCGCTTTTGTTCATTACTAAATTCATCTAAAGACATTTAATTCCAACTTACTGCTGCACAACCAGCTTTTCATATCGAACTATATTATCTACTCTTACCTGCAACACATATTGCCCCGCTGTTAATGCAGTTCCGTTGAAATTATTTCTATTCAATTCATACTGCTGTAAACCTTTTAACTGAAAGCCCATATTTTTTGATGCAAAAATCTGCCCCTGCATATTGATGAGTTGAATACTTACCTGTCCGCTCTTCGGCAATTCATAACGAATGAAAGAAGTTTGCTGAACAGGGTTTGGAAAAACATTCAACTTAAATTCATTGCTGCTGGCAATTACATCCCTGATATTGGTAACAATACCACCTGGTATATTCTGATTCAGAAATACCCTGAACTCACCCGGTGGTAATACAATATTCAATGTTGCTCCCGTAACACTGATGGTTCCACCTTGTGTATAATTATACCATGTACCTGTGGCAGGAAATGTTACGTTCGGCGATTGCTGAAATACATCAAAGTTGGCAACCACTACATATTTCAAATCGGCATGATCAACTACAATTGTTTTAACCAGGCTTGTACCAAGGTTGCTTCCTGCAGATAATGTTGGAGTGCGGAAAGTTGCAAGCCTCTGCTGACGCAGCTTAGCCATAGCAGCAAATGTTTCAAATAATCTGCGACGACTGAGTTCCTGATAATAATCCCAGCGAACAGGTTTCGGATCTAACCTGCAATTATTATTAATCGACCCATTGGTACAACGATTAATGGAGAAATCATAGCCAAGCTCACCAAATTGCCAGATCATTTTAGGACCGGGTAACCCCATTAACACAGCAGCCATTGCTTCGGTTCTGCGGATAGCCGTATTCAAATCCCTGGGGTTATGTACGCCTGAGTTAGATGTATTGGTATTGGCATTATTTTGAGTGCTGTAAATAACCCTCTCTTCATCATGGCTTTCAGCGTAAGTAATCAAGCCGGGTTTATCTGTCATATCACCTGCATTCCAGAAAGAACGGTTGCGCCAAAAAGCCCTGTCTATATTTGATTCGCTTGAAACACCTTTTACATTTCCTGTAAACTGAAATGTCATAATTCCCCACAATAACATTCCTCTTCTTGCCAGTTCTGCTTCTTCCTGGTCTCCGGCTAAATGTTCAAGAATACAATAGGAACCTGTTGATACCACTTGCATACTATCGTAATAGCGTTGCCAGATGTTGATGCGATCCTGGTTAAATGCATCCCAACATCCCTGGTTCCCTGAACAGTTTTGATTGGTGAATCCCTTGCTCAGATCCCAGCGGAAACCATCCATGCGGTATTCAGTTAACCAATGACGGATAAATCTTGCTACATGTAATTTGGTTGCTTCTGAATTATGATTGAAATCATTGAATACATTAAACGGATGCTGTGCGGTTTGATAAAAATAAGGATTGTTGGCAGTGGGCTGATTCAACGATGAGTTCCACCACATAGCAGCTAATGGCGATTGCCCGGTTGCATGATTGAATGCAATATCCTGTATAACGGCAATGCCTAAACCATGTGCCTGATCAATCATTGCTTTTAATGCATTCTTTGTTCCGTATGCTTTATCGGGTGCAAAGAAATAAGCAGGATTATAACCCCAGCTATTATTGCCATCAAATTCATTGAAGGGCATAATGTTGATAGCATTGAACCCAAGAGCTTTGATATAGTTCAATGTGTCTTTTAATGTTTGCCAGTTTTGAGCGGCTGTAAAATCTCTCATCAGCAACTCATAGATCATCAGATCTTTTTTATCAGGACGAACATAGCTGTTACTTGTCCAGTTATATGCTGCTTCACCTGGATTGATAACTCCTACTAAACCACCGGTTGTTTTTCCGGTTGGGTATGCTGGAATATTAGGGAAGTTTGCGGCAGGTATATATTGATCATTAAATGGATCAAGCACCAACTCCGTATATGGGTCTGCCACACGAACTGTATCATCAACAATATATTGGAACCGATAATTTGTTCCGGGAGTTAAACCGGTGATTCTTTTCCAGAAATAATCACCATCTTTTTGCAGCAAGCCAGAACAGGTTTGTATCCAGTTATTAAAATCCCCTACTATGGATACCCTGTTTTTTAAAGGTGCATATAAAATAAATACGGCTTCGGTATTATTATTTTCGAACGTGATGCCATCTTTTCTGCCTGCCGGTCTTGCACCTGTTGGATAGGTTGCCGGAGGTACAAAGAAGTTGATGGTATCCCGTTTTATATCGCCGTTATCATTTGCTTCAATGGTGAGTTGATGTTCACATGTTGCAGTAACATTTGCGGTACCATTAACGATTTGTGCGGCAGTTGCAGAACCAATTTGTGTTCCATTATAACGGATAATAATGTTTGCGTTTTTACTTGCCACTGCTGTAACAGGAATATTTGCAGGAACCGTAATATTCATTGGTTCCGGAATCATATTATACGTTGGCTGTAATGGCGGTGCTGTAAACCGAACGGCAAAAGCGCCTGCAGCATATACTGGAACATACATATCACCTCCATCGCTATTGCGCTGAACCAATGAACCGGCAGCATTTCGAAAGAGAATAGAAACTCTTAAAATTGTTTCGCCAACCGGAACATTAAAGAAAGCTCTGGGATTGTTGATGGTATAAGTCCATTTATTTGTTCCGGCATTTACTGCTTCTGCTAAAGGATTTGAAGTGCCCCAGGTAAAAGGAACATATTTCCAATCACCGGGGCCTGTACTTAAATTTGTAATAACACCCACATGCACATAAACAGGTCCGGCAAAACCTTGCAGCCCTTTATTTCCTTTGGTGGCATCCATTGTAATAACAAGGTTGCTGTTATCTATAGGAAAGTTTGGTGTAAACGAAAGGAGTTGTGCCTTAATAAAAGTGAAAGCAAAAATCGAAAAAATAAGTAGTAAAACTTTTTTCATAATGCAATCGTTTGCGATTTTTTCATCAAATTAAAATGAAATAACAAACCTGTCGGGCTCTTATATGCTTACATCTTTCTAAATCTAATCCCCCTTGTTTATTGCGCCAGCCGTTACCATCATTCATTTCATCAATCGCAGCAGTCAATTAATCTTTACAAAAATAGGCCAAGCCAGAGGGTTCAAGTTGAACTTAAATTCCAATTTATAGCACTATATTGCCAACTTCTATTAATTTTACCCTCCAGCATATAATGCAGCTTTATGAAAGCAGAACTCGAAAAAATTGTCCCGGGAAATGATAAGCCTGTATTGGTAGCTTACCAGATGAGCCTTCCTTTTCTTGAATTTTACTGGCATCACCATCCCGAATATGAACTCACCTATAAGATTAACATCTCTGGCAAACGAATTGTTGGGGATAGTTATCAGGAATTTTTTCCCGGAGATCTTGTATTGATCGGCCCCGATTTGCCGCACACATGGGTGACTGATAAAAAGATAAAAAATAAAACCTGCGATTTTGTTGTGATCCAGTTTTCAGGTTCTTTGTTTAACAGTTTATCTGGCCTCAATGAATTTGACAGTATCAGACGGTTGCTGCAAAAATGCAAATACGGGTTGCATTTTAAAAACAGCAAGCAATTTAAAGAAGTGATTCTTTCTTTACCGGAGAAAAACGGAGTGGAAAAAATAACTGATCTCATCTGGCTCCTGGGCCAACTGGCAAAACAAAAAGGCATTAAACTGGCATCAACTGAATTTGATATTGCAAAAGCGAAAAACAGTGAACCACGAATTAATAAGGTTTGCACGTATGTTGAAGAAAACTTTTCAAAGCCAATCAGTATCAGCGATACCGCTGCTATTATCAATATTTCACAAAGTGCCTTTTGTAAATTTTTTAAACGGGCAACCGGCAAAACATTTTCCGATTATCTGAACGATATCAGGATCGGTCATGCCTGTTATCAATTGATAGAAACAGATAAGCAGATTTCAACCATCGCCCGAAATACAGGTTTTGAATCTATCACTTATTTCAATCGTGTTTTTACAAGAAAGAAAAACAGCACGCCCCGGGAATTCAGAAAAGAGGCAAACTAATTTTTCCCAAAAACCACTTCTCCATTGCAAATGGTTTTCAACACTTTCGTTTGCAGTATCTGTTCAAATGTTGCTGTCATAATATCTGTGTCAAGCAAAACAAAATCTGCAAACTTTCCCTTTTCAATGCTTCCTTTTTCCTGTTCTTCAAAATTTGATTTGGCCGCCCAGATGGTCATACCTCTTAAAGTAGCTTCACGGGTTAATGCATTTTCCATTTGAAATCCTGCAGCAGGCCAACCTTTCGCATCTTTACGAAACACAGCAGCAGTAAAGGTTTTCAGCGGATCAATCTCTTCTACAGGAAAATCAGTTCCCAACGGTATCCAACCATTTTGCTTTAACAGATCATTAAAAGCATACGCCCCTTTTACACGTTGTGGCCCTACTCTTTTTTCAGCCCAGTACATGTCACTTGTTGCATGTGTGGGTTGCACACTCGGTACTACACTGTACATTCCGAATAAGTTAAAATCATTTTCATTCACCACCTGTGCATGTTCAATGCGCCAGCGCAGATCATTTTTTTCTTTTAAATATTTTCCATAAATATTTAAAATGGTTCTGTTGCCACTGTCGCCAATGGCATGTGTACACATCTGGAATCCTTTATTATATATCACAGCAGCAACAGAATCAAAATGCTCAGGGTTACTTAATAAAAACCCAACGCTGCCGGGTTTATCTTCATATGGTTCTAATAAGCAGGCCCCTCTTGATCCCAATGCACCATCTGCATATACTTTAAAACTGCGAACGTTTAAACGATCTGTTTTTATTTTACCCCGTTGAAAAATAGCATTGTAATTTTTTGTTGCATCGTTCAGCATCACATACAAACGCATTTTCAAATCGCCATTCAAATTTGCTTTTTCAATTTGTAACACATCTTCATAATCCAGGCCGCAATCAACAATGGTTGTTAAGCCCGCAGCAAAACAATTCTGCTGTGCTGCCTTTAACCCTTCTTTAATTTGCTGATCGGTTGCAGGTGGAATATTTTTTGATACAAGATCAATGGCATTATCAATGAGCACACCGGTTGGTTTCCCGTTTTGCAGGATCACATCACCACCAACCAGCTTTGTTGAAGCGGAAACAGCGCTTTTACTCAATGCAAGGTCGTTTACAACAGCAGCATGACCATCTACTCTTGTTAGCAACACGGGATTATCCGGGAAGAGTTCATTTAGTTTTTGATTGATGGGAAATTCTTTCTGCTCCCAGTCATTTTGATCCCAACCACGACCAATGATCCACTCACCTGCTGCAAGAGATACTTCTTTTTTAAAATTGATCAAACGTTGCAACACATCATCCCAACTAGTAGTACCTGTAAGGTCGGCTGTTCGTAAACCCAACCCATACCGATAAAAATGGGCATGTGCATCAATAAAGCCGGGATATAAAAATTTACCCTTCAGATCAATGGTTTCAGTTGCTGTATATGTTTTCTGCAAATCTGTTGAGCTGCCGGTGGCAACAATCTTTCCATCCTTTACAGCAACTGCTTCTTTTTTTGAAAAGGAAGAATCAACCGTATAAACAGTTCCATTGATCAATAAAGTATCAACATTTGTTTTGCTGTTACACTGGCTGAACGCAATAACAACAAGCAATAGGAAAAAAGATCGGATCATAGTTTTAGAATTGGAGATGAAATATCCATAAAAAAAGGATTGCTTTATGTGAAACCGGATACTTTATTTATGGATATATTATGTGACAAATAAAAAACAAACTAAATGAACACATGAATTTAATTTGTTTTGTTATTAGTCCTTGTATTTTTACTGCCAGATTTTATTTTATGTATTCTCCTGACAATACTAAACAACTACAGCATTCAACAACCGCCCTTCTTCAAAGCGTAACCAAAAAAAGCATTGATCAAAAACAATTAGAGAGCCTGAGGAATGTGCTTCGGTTTCATGAATACCGTTACTATGTGTTGAATGATCCTTTGATCAGCGATTATGAATATGATCAATTGTATAAGGCTCTGGAAAAAATAGAAGCCGCAGATCCAATGCTCATTACTCCTTCATCACCTACCCAACGTGTGGCAAAAGGTTTGGGCAACGATTTTAAAAAAGTACAGCACCTGGTTCCCATGCTGAGTTTGGAAAATTCATACAATGCAGATGACCTCATAGATTGGGACCGCAAAGCAAAAGAAGCAAGTGGTTTGAATGAAATTGAATATTGTGCCGAACCAAAATTTGATGGCGCCAGCATTTCACTGATTTACCAGGATGATCTGCTGATCCGGGCTGCAACAAGAGGTGATGGATCAGAAGGTGAAGAGATTACTACCAATATCAGGCAGATCAAATCGATTCCTCTATCGGCTGCTTTTTCACAATACGGCATTAAACAAATTGAAATTCGTGGTGAGATCTTAATGAGTAAGAAAAATTTTAAAGCCTATAACGATCGGTTAGCTGAAGAAAATTTACCCCCTCTTGCCAACCCCCGCAATGCGGCAAGCGGAAGTTTACGCATTAAAGATGCGAAAGAGGTTGCAAGAAGAAACCTGGAAGCTTTTTTATATCATGTGGGATATGTAACTATGTATGATGCAAAAAGTACGATGTATCATGTGTTGCCAACGCATAGCAGTTGTTTAAAGATGATGTGGGAACTGGGCTTTCGCAGTCCGGAAAAAGAAAAGCTGATAGTGAAAGGGATACAGGGAGTCGTTGATCATTGTAATGCGTTTGAAATAAAGAGAGACAGCCTGCCGTATGAGATTGATGGAATGGTGATCAAGGTCAATGATCTGCAACTGCAGGATAAACTGGGCATGACCAGCCATCATCCCCGCTGGGCAATTGCGTATAAATTCAAAGCAAGACAGGGAACCAGTAAACTAAGAAATGTTGAATACCAAGTTGGAAGAACAGGTGCAGTTACACCGGTTGCCAAAATCGACCCTGTGGCGATTGGTGGAGTAACGGTTACCAGTATCTCATTACACAATGAAGAATTTATTGCAGAAAAAGATCTCATGCTGGGTGATATCGTATTGGTTGAACGTGCAGGTGATGTAATTCCATATATTGTAAAATCAATGCCTGAATTAAGAACAGGAGCTGAACAGACGATCAAATTCCCAACACATTGTCCTGTTTGTAACAGTCAATTGGTAAAGCCAGAAGATGAAGCAGTGTGGCGTTGTAATAATTATTGCGAAGCCCAGATCGTTGAACGGATCATTCACTTTACAAGTAAAGATGCCATGGACATACGTGGTATGGGAGATGCCAATGTGCGGAAGTTTTATGAACTGGGCTTCCTGAAAGATATTCCATCGCTTTACCAATTACCATTTGATCAGATAAAAGGACTGGAAGGTTATGGAGCCAAGAGCGTCGACAATCTGCAAACTGCAATTGAAAACTCAAAGAACCAACCTTTGTTTCGATTGATCAATGCACTGGGTATTCGTTTTGTTGGAGAAGCAACGGCAAAAACATTGGCGCAGGCAACCAATCATTTGCTGGATATAGCACATCAGTCAATAGAGGAGTTGCAACGGTTAGAAGACGTTGGCCCAAGAGTTGCAGGAAGTATTCATGAGTTTTTTAGTAATAAAGAAAATATTGCAATGCTGCAGCATTTAGAATCGTTGGGGCTGCAATTAAAAAACGAACACAAAGAAAGCAAGCATGATGGCAATCTTACAGGTATAACATTTTTATTTACAGGAACCTTGCCTACTCTTAAACGCAGTCAGGCCGAACAAATGGCAGAAGAACAGGGCGGAACATTTGTAAATGCGGTAAGCGCAAAGCTCAATTACCTGGTAGTGGGCGATGATGCAGGAAGTAAATTAGAGAAAGCAAAAAAGATAAGTACTATTAAGATCATTACTGAAGGGGAGTTTTTGGCATTGTTGAAAAGTGAATAACCAAATTGATGGGTAGCTTACCGGTTTGCCTCCATGAATTTTCTTTTAAAACAACCGTTGTTTTTTAAAATTATAATGACTACTTTTTAAGTGGCATTTTGTATATTTAATATCTCCAACCTTTTTTTATGATTAAGAAGCTTCCCGGTGAACAATGGAAACAATTGCAATTTGCCGGATGGAAACAATTGCGGAAAAAATATGCGGTTTCAAATTTTGGACGTTGCTGCAGTTTTAATGAGGATGTTGCAGAAGATGGAAAGCTCTTAAGCGGATCGATTACTACCGGTTACCGAACACTCAATCTGCATCGTGCAGAAAATAAAGGCACCATTTATTTACATCGTGAAGTTGCAAAGTTGTTTTGTAAGAAACTTACGTTTAGAAGCAAATATGTTGTTCATATCAATCATCATAAAACCGACAACAAGGCAGCGAATTTAAAATGGGCAACATTAGAAGAGATGTCGGCCCATCAGCAAAAGAGCCCGCAAAAAATTGCTTATAAAAAATTACAAAAAGAACGGAGCTCTACACAAAAAGGCTTAAAGCTTACTCCGGTGCAGGTGAAGACCATCAAAAAAATTATACAGGACCCCAATCGTAACATTACCTACAAACAACTTGCAAAAAAATACAGTGTTAGTGAAATGACTTTGTACCGCATCAGAAGCGGAGAGAACTGGGGAGCCGTATAAAAGTTGTTTGTTTGTAGTTCTGTTACCATCTTTTTCTTTTTTCTCAGCTTATGCAGTCACGACTTGTACATTTTGTTTTTGTTCAGCGTTTATTGACAATTATACTTTCCCTCTTTTCAACTTTCTCTTTTACTTTTAGTTTATGCTCCAGTCATCAACCATCAAATTTCTAAAGGATTTAAAAAAGAACAATAACAAGCCCTGGTTTGATGTCAATCGAAAAGTTTACGAAGCAGCAAAAGCCGACTTCGCCTGTTTCATTGATGCGGTAATTGAAAAGCATAGTAAAAAAGATTCCTCCATTGCACATCTCAAAGCAAAGGATTGTATGTTCCGCATCAACCGTGATGTACGTTTTTCAAAAGATAAAAGTCCTTACAAATCAAA
>JBKJNM010000020.1:0-5894 GCA_046593655.1 Lacibacter sp.
ATTATAAATCTTCATTCTTATTTTATCCACACCGCTTCCATCAAGCTGGCCATCTGTTACTGTCATAATAAATCCTATACCGCTTTGCCCACTTGTTATTTTTCCGGTTCCTTTAAACTGTGACATGGCATTGCTGATAACTAGATAATCAAAGTTCAATGCATTGAATTCAAAATCTCCTACTTTAAATTCAAATTGTGTTTCACCTTTTGGATTGGTTGAATTTTTAAAATAGTTCATAGCAAATCCATAGCTTGCTTTACCCGTTGCGGATGAATTAGATTTTAATGCCCCTGCGGGTGAATTATAATAACCGCCGCCATAAGTATTACCGCCATTTGGATCATAGATAACAACAATTGCATCAAGATCACCATTGGTATTTGCATAGCTGATAACTCCTGTTTGATCTGTAACATTCATTTGCAGTTTATATACACCCGGGTTATTGAATTTATAAGACCCTGTAACTTTTCCGTTTTGATTGCCGGATGGTTCTGTAACCGTTCCTGTTGCAACTGAACTATTATCAACAAGCCATTTCGATGTATGGCGGTTACCCGGTTTATCCCAGAATGTTCCACTGAAATTAACAGTTGATCCTATCTTAAATGGATTGCCTGATTGCGGGCCCGTTATATTATGAGCTACTACAACCTGTGTTGATGAACTGACTGGAAGATTGCATCCATCGTTGATAGTTATAGTAATGGTATAAATGCGGCCATTACCATTACCAGCTCTTTCTGCTCTTAATCGTATATGATGATTGTCGATGATCTCCCAATCAGGATCGGTATCGCCATCGCCGGTTCCATTTATAGGTTCATTGCTGCTTACACTGATAGTAGTAGTAGGAACCGTACAATTATCATTCACACCGTAATTAACTGTAATATCCCGCATAGTATGATTCGGCGGCCATAAAGTTTGAGGTGTTGCACTCAATCCGGTTATTTGTGGAGGGGTATCATCGTTTACCGTAATCACTTGAGAGCAAGTAACTGAATTGCCTGAAGCATCCATTGCCCTGTAAGTACGGGTTAAAGTAAACCGGTTAGCACAGGTTTGATTGCTGATAACATTGCCGGTATGAGTAACTGTTGGCGAACCGCAATTATCATTGGCCGTAACAGTAGCTATATTAACAGCAGGTACAAGTGCTGCACAGCTTACTGTAATATTTGCCGGGCAGGTGATAGTTGGATTTGTATTATCAATTACTGTTACCACAGCTATGCAGGTTGCAATAGCACCTTCATTATCTGTTACAGTAAGCGTTACTGAATTGTTACCAAGATCAGCACAAGTGAAATTGCTCTTACTCAGGCTTAAAGTAAACGTACCATCAGGATCAGAGCTTCCATTATCAACATTTGCTGGCGTAATCGAAGCCATTCCATTTGCATCTATATACACAGTTACGTTTTTACACAAAGCAACTGGTGGCTGGTTTAATGTAACCTGGTAAGTTACTAATCCATCATCCGGAGTATTATCAGAACCACTACTTGAAATGTTCCCGGTTTTCCTTATGCCATTCAAATAACTTCCACCACCACCGCCGCCACCAAATAATCCTCCTGCTCCACCACCCGAATAACCACCACCACCACCACCAGTGCCTGCTCCTGCGCCGCCGCCGCCATAACCAAAGCCACCATTTCTAACTTCAAAAATCCAAGCGAAAATTGATGATGATTCTTTATAGCCACCATAACCTCCCAATTCAAGTCCTCCTGGTGTTCCCCGCCCTCCTCCACCAAAGCGAAAATCAATGTCCCTCCCGTCAAAGAAACGTCCGCCGCCACCTGCGCCGGCAGGAGTTTCATGAAGAGGGACTTTAATAGTTGTTCCGCCGCCATCGCCATCTATACCTTTATCGCCATAATCTAAAAACACACCATGACCCTCAGCACCATTTGCACCTTCTTCTCCAGATCCGCCATTATCTCCTAAAGGTATGGCTGACACCACACCCTGGTAGGCGCCACCGCCGCCGCCGGCTACGCCCAGCAATGTCCAAACAGATGTCGTCGGGGAACGAAAGAGTAAAGCCGTGCCGCCACCACCACCACCATAATCCGAACCCGTTCCACCATCTGTTATCACACTAATATTATTAATACCGGTTACACCTTTTTGCCCAATGATAAAACGAACAACGGAACCCATAGGAATTTTGCCTGGTCCCGAACCCACCAGGAAAGTACCATTCACTACGGTGCCATTACCACCGCCCGACGAATACCGGAAAGCCTCTACAAAACCGAAAAGCAAATTCTGCCCCATACGAAGAATGGCTGCGCCCCCATCAGCTCCTGAAAGTGTAAAAGTGATTTTAGTGATAAGTGGATTATATGGAATAATAAAATCCTGGTAGGTTCCATTATACAATACACTATGCTGCAGCCCATCAGCATTTATTTGTGCAGATGTTTTTAAAAATAATGACTGTAAGAAAATCAACAGTACGAATGGCAATATTTTTTTTGCAACTGGATATATAAGTCTTTTTAAAAAAATTCCCTTCCCATTAAAAAATATCGATGGAAATAAATGTAACTTCTTTTTCATGTTTTTTAGTTTTATGTTTTTAAAAAAGAGCTGTTAAGAAAGGGCTACCCGGTATCAATGCCCTTCATGGAATGAAACACAAGTATTGCTAAAAATGCAGTAGATATTTTATGGCATTAACCACAAAAAATTAATTCTTCGATAAAAATCAATAAGAAAAAAAGAGAAAACAATACCTCATTGGGTGAATTAAAGATCAGGCAAGACCTTTTTGTATAGCTTTTGTTACCGCCTCGCTGCGGCTGGCTACATGCAGTTTTTTATAAATATGCTTTACATGTGAACGTACTGTTTCATAACTGATAAAAGCTTTTGCAGCAATAACCGGGTAGCTTTCCCCCTTCACCATCAGTTGCAGTATTTCCTGTTCCCGTAGGCTGAGCTGGTAGTCTGTATCATCGGGTGAAACAAGAATTACATTTTTATGTGCAAAGAAGCCGAGTATTTTTTTTGCAACACCGGCACTGATAGGTGCGCCACCATTATATACATCCGTAATAGCATCCAGGTATTTATGCGGAGGATCTGTTTTTAATATATATCCAGAAGCACCGGCACATAGTGCAGCAAATATTTTTTCATTATCGTTGAATACAGTTTGTATAAGAATTTTTATGTGCGGAAATATTTCACAAATATATTTTGTTAGTTCTATCCCGTTTAATCCCGGCAATTCAATATCCATCAGCACTACATCAGGTTCGCTTCGTTTGATATCGGTTTCCCAACGGTTGCCATCTGTAAAAATTCCACAGCAGGTATAACCGGGTGTACCATCAATAATAGCATGGAGTGCATCCCGCAACAGCTTATTATCTTCAAAAATGGCTACCCGAATTTCTTTCATGACTATTAAAGATGAGCGAATTTAACAGTATTACCAATACCCCATCAGGTGATTTTAAAAGTGAGTGAAATCTTTGTACCACGGCCCGGGAATGTTTGTAATGAATATTCACCCCCTGTATCCTCTGCCCGCTGCTGCATATTTATTAATCCGTTTCCATTCCGCACTTTTGCTGTGTCAAAGCCTTTTCCATCATCTGTTACAGATATTTCAATTTTTTTGTTTTCTGTTTCTTTCATTTGTAATTCAATCACATTTGCCCGACTGTATTTAACTGCATTGTTAATTGCTTCTTTACAAAACAGGTAAATATTACGCCTGCTTTTAACCGGCAGATTAATATTGACCAGCTTTGGGGAAATTGCAATTTTTACTTCCATGCCTTTAATTATTGCCATGTCTTCCGCATATTGTTCTAATCGTTCAATCAGTTTTTTTAAAGAATCTTTTTCCGGGTTTACCAGCCATACAATGTCACTTAACTTCTCCACCATTTCAACAGCAGATTGCTGAATGTTGTTTAAGGATTTTTCTACTTCTTCTGTTTTTGCTGCATATATCTGTTCTCTTGTCAAATGGCTATACATGAGAATACCGCTGAGTGTTGACCCCACTTCATCGTGCAGTTCCCGGCTGATGCGCAATCGTTCATTTAAGACTCCCTGCTGATTTTGAAATCTTTTTCTGCGTATGTAGCGGTAGAATGCATAACCGCTTATAGCAATAACTAAAGCAATGCTGCTGTACACAATTTTCTTCCGCTGGTTTTCTTTTGAAGCCAGCAATTTCTGATAAGCAGTTTCCTGTTCCAGCAGCTTTAGCTTAACCTGATTTTTTTCATTTTCTTTTTTTTCATTTTCAAGATTTAATGTTTGCTGAGATGCATCCAGTTTATTGATTTCATTTTGCTGAGATACAAGTGCCAGGTGCTGCGATTTTTTATCTCCTTCCAGTAATTGTTTTTCAATTTGCTGATTTCTCAACAGAAGAAGATAGGAGTTGGCTTCGCTTTCCTTTTCAAGAATTTTAATCACCTGTTCTTTTTTCTCCGATTCATAACGGGTAGTTACTTCAGTTATCATTTTTTGTTTTTCCAATGAAAACACGGACTCTTTTAAAGAAGAATATCGCTGGAAATAATAGAGGGCTGAATCGGGTTTATTTATTTTTTCAAATGCCTGTGATAATAGTAAATCGGCTTCCAGTGCATCTACCAAAGCTTTTATTGAAATGGACAACTGTGATGCGTAAGCCAGGTTCACAATGGCGCTGTCATATTTCTGCAATTTAAATTCTGTCTTTGCGAGGTTAAAAACTATAAAGTTCAGATCGGGTTTACTAACCGTAACCTGGTTTGTTTTTCTATATGCATCACTTAAATATTTTAAAGCTTGCTGATAATTTTGTTTTTCATATTCCTGTATTCCTTTTAGTTTATCCAGAGTGAGCCAACCCCAGCCATTATTAAACTGCTTTGCTACTATTTCAAATTCCCGAATAGCTGAATCGGCACGGGTAAAATAATGCAGCATGCTTAAACTTATCACATAATTATTCAGGCTGTTCCAGAGGTGAACCTTGTTTGCGGAAGCAGTTCTGTTCTTTAATCCATAATCAAGATATTGATAAGCTTTAGGGAAGTTTCGCATATCTAAAAAAGCTTCACCCAACTCGCAGGCAGCATTAAAAATTTTAAAAGCCTCATTTGATTTTTCTGCCAGCATTAATGATTTAAAATAATAGTGAGCAGCACTATCAAAATCAGAAGTGTTATCATAACTCCGGGCCAGCCAGAAATAAGCTCTGTAAAGATTATGCTCATCACCAGCTGCAGTTAAAAAATGAACTGATGTCCAGTAATTTTCTCTCGATATATTTACTTTACCTGTAGAATGTTCTACAATACCTAACTGCCAGTAAGCAATTCCAAGAAAAGGGAATTCTTTTTGACTAATAAAAATTTTAATCGCTTCCGAAACATTTTTTTTTGACTCATCTGTCAGCCCCCTGTAAAACTGAGCAATAGATAAAGCAAGGTGGTATTTTCCCATTCCGGTTTTATAATCATCCTTCTGGCTGAACTCCTTTATCCTTTCAGCAAAATACATAGCTGAATCAATCTTCAATCCATCGGCATATTTGCGAGAAATATTAAAACAGATATCTGCCTTTGCCCTTGCAGAGCTTGCTTTGTCTAATTCATTCTGCAAAACAGAAAATGTATTCTGTGCAATACTTGCACCGCAATAACAAAATATTGTTACAGAAATTACGAAATGTTTATAAAAACTGTTTATTACTATCATGCAGATACCTGTAAATGCTTCTTAAAAATAATGTATAGCAAAAAATCACTCTATCCCTCAATGGGTGAATTAGTCCACTTACTGTAAAATACAAAATCTTCTTCATTGTGTAACTGCCAGACACAGACGCTGCAATTCGATTATGCTTATATAAAATAAAACTG
>JBKJNM010000033.1:0-29234 GCA_046593655.1 Lacibacter sp.
CATCAACTGTAACAATCGTTTATCTTTTGAATAGGTGGTTGTAAGATGAGCCAATTGTTGTTTGATGATTCCAAAATCTTTTTGGAGTGGAATGATATAAATAAATGGGGAAGGCTGTTTTTGTCTGCTGTCTGCGGGCAGGGTACTCCACTCCAGTACCATAGCGTTATCTCCTTTCAATAGTTTTGCCGGAATTGTTAAAGTGGTCACTGACCTCAACACGGTATCGAATAAAATTTCATTGACCCGTATTGAAATTCTGTAAGGAATATTTTTTTGTTCAGGTTTCCATTGTAAGCGTATGATTGTTGAAAATAGAAAAGCACTGTCTTGTGGCGCAAACATGGCGTTTTTGCCCCGGTAAACAACTGCAGCTACTTTTTGTTTTCCATCGTTTCCATCATCTTTGAGAAATTTTTCAAATACATAAGAAAA
This sequence comes from Lacibacter sp., assembly GCA_046593655.1. GTDB lineage: Bacteria > Bacteroidota > Bacteroidia > Chitinophagales > Chitinophagaceae > Lacibacter. Next base: position 436 of record JBKJNM010000033.1, read on the forward strand.
GAAACCAACTGATACACCACTGGATTTGGTGATGCTGAATAATTTTTTGATTTGCAGAAATGTATATATACCAGGTTTGCTAATGAGCATTGATTTGCCATCGCTCCGGATCAGCATTACATCAGCCAGGTCAGAAATGATCATGCTTTGTTTATCGGTTAAAAACATTCCTCTTTTTGCTTTCTCTTTTATGCCCTTCTGCTGCAGATGTACTTCCTTGTTTACATGGTATAAAAGATATTTAATATCAGCCGCATTGCCTTTTAAAGAAAGCAGGAAGTAAAAAAATAAGATAGTAACTAATTTAATCATTGTCGTTTTTGCCAAGAAATGCTGAATGAAAACGGAACTTTAATTTATAATGCATAAATTTTAAAAACGCTTCGTATAAATTGATGAAAGTTGGAAGCAATACAAGGCAGGCACTTAACAAACCCGGATCAAATCGTATGTTCAGGTATCTATAAACCAAGATACTGACGAACACAATGATGATGCCGCCTATCAATTGAACCAATGTGCCGGCTGTATTAAACCAGAGATCGCCTTTGAAAAACAGGCCGCACATCAACGGTAAGATCAACCAAATAATAATAAACGAAAGAAGATAAACACCCCATGGTGGAACAACTTTGATGTAATCATTACCAATAACCATCCGGAGAATATTTGCATGGATCACAGGCCCGTACATATCAGGAAAGCTGCGGCCAGACAGATGGCTGTTAAGCGGAGTAAATAATTTGTCTTCTTCCTGTCGGTTGCCGGCATTTACTTTTGGCATACCAACATAACCGAGTAATACGATTTTCTTGTTTAAAACAGACGCATTAAAATCCGGATCCATCACTTCTTCAAAATTATAATAAGTGAAATTGTTAAGATTCCCGGAATAATGAATTTCTGTTTTCTTGTTTTTCCGGGCTAATAGTTTTTTGTAAGTGCTGCTATCGTAATGTTTGATAATAGCGCTTGTAAAAGCTTCCCGGTTATTAAAAAAGGGATGATAATCACGAATGGTAGAGTATTCAACATTTTCCCCAACCATATTTACATACCCGTCTTTTTGGTTTGTAAAAAATGTATCCGTATAAACGTTTTCGTTTTCATTTTCAAAATCTGCAATATAACCAAACACATAATTGCTATGTGCATTCAATTCTTTTTTAAGGAGACTATCCTGTTGGTTAATGCGTTGTTTAAATATAATATCAAGTGCTACGGTTTTTGGTTTTCCCTCTTGTACCCTTTGTAACAGGTAGGCAATTTGTGTTCGGTCCTTATCTTCAATATTAATAATTACAACAGGTCCTTTATAAATAGTATCCCTGTTTTTTACTTTTGTATAATACAGATCAGTTAAAGCAAAATCATGAAACGCTTCAGTGAACGGATCAAACACAGAAATGTTCAGAAAAATCACAGATAGCAGCGATACGCAACCAAAAATAAAAAGGTTGAGAAGTAAGTATTCCGTGAAAAATTTCTTTAGAAACTTCATACAACAGGCTGTGAGTGCATCTGAAAAAAAGAAGGGTATAAACTCTGCAGTTTATACCCTTACTGTTTTGTTGGTTGAATTAACGCTTAAGGTTCAATGTAAATGTACGGCTGTCGTTGCAATAGCTGCTGTTGCTCCAGTACAAAGATTTGTCTGTTGTTTCAGCATACCATTTTGTCCAGTTACCAGGTACCCATACATCAATACGTACTGATGTTGCATAAGGAGAAAGACGACCTTGATAAATACCTTCTACCCAAATGTCAACATAATGACCAGTGTAGTTGTCGAAATAAGCGTAGCAATAGCCACGTGTTTTCTTTTTACGAACTCCGCCATCAGGACCGGGCATGTCTTTCTTTTCTTTTACTTCCTGTGCTACTACTGCTACTTTCTTACGTTGTGTTTGGGCTTTTGCAACTGTAGAGAAGGCTAATGATAAGCCAACCACTGCAATAAGGAGAAATAAAACCTTTTTCATTGTGTTTGTTTTTTTAACGGTTTGTGAATAAAGATTAGAAAAATTTTTGGTTGTACAATTAATAAATTATTGTTTTTTTGGAACGATTTGATAGTTGATATAAAAAGTATTCATCACATCCATTTCTACGCTGCCTTCATCTCCCGATCCCCTGTTGGTTGTATTCTTACTGCGATCTTTCTTTTTCAAAAAGGGTCTGAAGTCAAGCGGCTCTCTGCTGGTAATTACAAGGATCCTGTTTTCACCATATGGTGGCCCGATCGTAAATGTTTTTGGATTACGTAATGTTTTGTCGGGCTCTATAAAATTTCCTTTTGAATTTTCATTGATGCGGTAACCCGGCAATAAACTGTTTACAAGACCATCGGGTTGTATTTCAAGCAGGGTATAATAACATCTTTCCTGGCCACTGTTGGTGAATTCAATATTGTAATTTTCACCTACAGCCATAACAATATTGCCATTCTTATCCTTAATAAATGTTTGTGGTAATTCCTGTGTTTCAACAATTGCACCCCGTTCATTTCTCTTCAAAATTTTAACTGGAATAATTTTAAATGTAACCCTGATGTTTGTATCAACTTTATGCAGGTTCAGAAAATACTTCGACCATGCAAAATGTCTCAGCCTGTATTGTACTGTATCTGTAAACCAGGCGTCTTCCATGTTTACATCGAGTTTTAAAAACTCCTGTTCCTTTGATTTAAATACGAGGAAATTTCCTTCTGCTGTATTTTGTTGTTCAACTACAAGGTCTTCCAAATCATTTACAGTCTTTGTTTCTTTGAGTGTAGTCAATACCTGCTGCAATTTTGTTTGCACCGCTTTGTCCATTGGTTTCAAACGAATATTTACCTGCAGGTTACCGAAATTAATATCATCTAAAAATACCCATGCTTGATTCATTTGTTCTTCACTCACTTTTTCATTCAACACAATCTTAGAAGTAAAGTCACCGGCTTTGATGATCTTGCCTGTTGCAATTGGTTTTACTCCGGCAGTATCTCTTGTATCGGCAGGGAATAATTTTACAGTGGTTCCTTCAAAAATGCTGTAAACAGTTCCAACATTGATAGTGAGGGTATCTTTTCGAACATCGCCGGCTGTATAATAATCAAGTTTGGTCAGCATTTTTCCGCCAAAAATTTCTTTATCCATTTCACCTTCAGCTTCGGGGTGTTGCGCCAATCCCATTTTTGTCATTTCACGAATGATGTTGTCATACACCGCCTGGTAAGACATTTGTTTGCCGGCCGTACTGATGGTTTTAAAAAAGGCCATTGATAAACTGCCGTATTGAATACCATCTTTTTCAAACTGTGAATTCAGTTCAGAAGAAGAAGAAGCAAAAAATGAAATCATTTTTGCCATGCCGGGTTTGCGATCGCCCAAACCGAATAAAGCATCATTTACCTTGGTGATCTTTCCTGCTGTTTTTTGCTGAGCAACTTTCTGGGGATGGTTCTTTGGTTCATATTTAACAGGAGTGCCCCGGATATTTTTGTTGCCGCTTCTTGTGGAGGAACCTGAATGGCAGGCATCAACCAAAACAATCAGTTCACCGTTATCGCTTAGCTTTAAACGCAGTTCCTGCAGCTTCAAACCAAAATCATCATCCCGTAAATGTTTGTCAGTTCCTTCCTGAAAAGTTTCAGGCGCATCATAGGTAACCAGCGCCTCATCATATCCATCTGCTTCATCATTATTATTGTCATATATCTGTTGTCCATGACCACTGAAATGAAAAACACAAATATCACCAGCAACAGCTTTATTAATAAGGTAGGTTTGAATGCCGTTTAAAATGCCCTCTTTGGTTGCCTGCTTATCCTGAAGTATGATGATGTTCTCATCTTTAAATCCTTGTTTCTTGAGAGCTTCTTTAATAAGCGGAACATCGTTGGCCGATGCCAGATCATTCCAGTTGGTGCCTGGTTTGTAATGTGAAATTGCCACGATCAAAGCCAGTTTATTAGGTTCTTTCTGTGCAAAAACCGGGAGACCGGCAATCAATAGAAAAAGAAAGAAGGAGATACGCATGTTTGGTTTGGAAGGGGAAGATAGTGTTTTCTCCCTTTGCAGGACAATATTACGGAAGTGTAAAAGTATATTCTATACCCACTCTACGGTATTTTAAAGGTTCGCATACTTCTTAACCAGGAATGCATCAAACTCTTTACTTTTAAGCCATGTGGATGACAGTTATTTTCTGGATTTTGGCTGCTTTGCTTTTTTTCACCTATGTGGGCTATCCTTTCGTTTTATTCCTGTTATCATTTACTCATAGAAAGAACGTATCTGTTTATTCTGATGACCTGCCATCTGTAACCATTGTTATTGCTGCTTATAACGAAGAAGTGATGATGGAGAAAAAATTGATGAATACATTGGCACAGGATTATCCTGCCCGGCTAATACAAATAATTGTCATAACCGACGGGTCAACAGATGCAACGGTAGCTATTGCATCCTCCTTCAGCAATGTGCTGGTATTGCATGAACCTCATCGCAGAGGTAAGGCAGCAGCTATTAACCGTGCCGTTGCTTTTGCTGAAAATGAAATTATTGTGCTAACGGATGCTAATAGCTTTTTGCAACTAGGCACATTACAAGAATTAATAAAACCTTTTGCTGATGCTGAAGTGGGTGCAGTAGCCGGTGAAAAAAAAGTAGTTGACTTGCCGGGTGTAGCTGCTTCCGGCGAAGGTATTTATTGGAAATATGAATCATGGCTCAAACAACAGGAAACACTCTTTTATACTGTTGTAGGCGCAGCCGGTGAATTATTTGCTTTGCGTAAGAAATATTTTACAACTATTCCTGAGCAAGCAATAACAGATGATTTTTTTCTTTCTTTATCCGTGAACCTGCAACAAAAAAAATGTGTGTATGTAAAACAGGCAATTAGTATTGAGGCCGCTTCATTATCACTTTCAGATGAATGGAAACGCAAAGTAAGAATTGCAGCAGGGGGTATTCAATCGCTGTTTTTAGTGTCGGATGCACTCAATCCTTTCCGGTATCCTAAGCTTGCTTTTCAATTTTTCTCGCACCGGGTTTTACGATGGTTGTTTTGTGCGCCTGCTTTGATAATTTTATTTTTTTTGAATTGGATGATCATTTATAAGAATGATGCAGGACCTCTTTATGAGGGTTTGTTTGTACTGCAGCTTTTATTTTATGTATGCGCTATTATTGGATGGTTCATGGCCATCAATAGAAAAACATTTTTTTTGTTCAGCATACCATTTTATATCGTGTTCATGCATGTGGCGATGCTGGCAGGTACATTCCGTTTTGCAAATGGAAAACAATCGGTTCTTTGGGAAAAAGCAAAACGTTGATTCTTTGCTAACAGTTTCATCCATAAATTCACCACATAATTTTCCCCATCAATTCTTCATCTTCCATATTAAGCAGCCCCATCGAATACCTCAAAGGTGTGGGTCCTTTGCGTGGTGATTTGTTGAAAAAAGAGTTGAGCATTTTTACGTTCAATGATCTGCTGGAGCATTTTCCTTACCGCCATCTTGATAAAACAAAGATTACAGCCATTAACCAGGTAAACTTGCAAATGGATTATGTGCAGGTGGCCGGTCGTTTAACAGATTTTGAAATACTGGGTGAGCGAAAAGGGAAACGATTGGTTGCACATATCAAAGATGCAACCGGAACAATGGAACTAACCTGGTTCCAGGGTATTCATTGGGTAGAAAAAATATTGGCAATAGGTGAAGAGTATCTGGTATTTGGTAAGCTTGGCTTTTTCATGGGTAAGCCACAGATTGTTCATCCCGAACTGGAAATACGCACCCCACAAAATGCGGATGGCAAGCAATTACTTGAACCCATCTACCCAACAACAGAAAAATTAAAAGCAAAAGGATTAAACGGCAGAAGCATTGCCAAACTTACAGCCGCATTGTTGCCACAAATTCATCCTAAGGATCTGCCGGAGAATTTACCCGATGCTGTTATTTCAACCAATCAATTTCCAACAAGATATGATGCATACAGGAACATTCATTTCCCCGCAGATAACGAACAATACGAAGCAGCTTTAACAAGATTAAAGTTTGAAGAGTTATTCTTTGCCCAATTACGGATGGCTCTGATCAAAAGCAATCGTCATCGGTTTTCAAAAGGAGTGCTGTTTGATAAGGTGGGGGCATTGTTCAATGATTTCTATAACCATCATCTTCCATTTGAATTAACGGGAGCTCAAAAAAGAGTGTTGAAGGAAATCAGAATCGATACTGCCCGTGGTTACCAAATGAATCGTTTATTGCAGGGAGATGTAGGCAGCGGAAAAACCATTGTAGCACTCTTAACTATGTTGTTGTCAGCCGACAATGACTACCAGAGTTGTTTAATGGCACCCACAGAAATTTTAGCACAGCAGCATTTCAACAGTATTTCCAACTTGCTGAAAGAAATGAAGATTGACATAAAGCTGCTCACCGGCTCTACCAAAAAAGCCGAGCGGCAACGAATACTGAGTGCTTTACAATCTGGCGAAGTGCAAATGATCGTAGGTACTCATGCATTGATTGAAGAAGTGGTTCAGTTTAAGAACCTGGGCCTCGCCATCGTTGATGAGCAACATCGTTTTGGAGTGGCACAAAGAGCGGAGCTTAAATTGAAGAATACAATTCCGCCTCATATATTGGTGATGACAGCCACACCAATTCCCAGGACCATGGCCATGACAGCTTATGGCGATCTGGATTACAGTGTAATGGATGAATTGCCGCCTGGCCGGAAAACTATTACCACCGTTCACCGTAATGAATCGGCAAGACCGGCAGTGATGGATTTTGTAAAACAGGAAATTGCAAATGGAAGACAAGCCTATTTTATATACCCATTGATTGAAGAAAGTTCAAAACTTGATTTTGAAAACCTTATGAAAGGTTACGAAGAAGTAAAAGCGTTTTTCCCTGAACCGAAATATTATATCAGTATGGTGCATGGAAAACAAAAGGCCGATCTGAAGGAAACCAATATGATGCGGTTCAAAAAAAACGATACACAGATCATGGTTTCAACAACAGTTATTGAAGTGGGGGTTGATGTTCCCAATGCAAGTGTAATGATCATTGAAAGTGCAGAACGGTTTGGTTTATCACAGCTTCATCAGTTGCGTGGAAGAGTGGGCAGGGGCAGTGAGCAGAGTTTTTGCATACTTTTAACAGGCAGTAAATTATCAAATGATGCACGTGAAAGATTAAAGATTCTGTGTGCTACCAACGATGGTTTTTTAATAGCAGAAAAAGATCTTGAGCTTCGTGGTCCGGGCGACATTGAAGGAACCAAACAGAGTGGGATAATGGACTTTAAGTTGGCCAGTATTGTACATGATAAAGAACTGCTGGAACTGGCAAAAACCATCAGCGATGATTTGTTAAATGAAGATCCGGATCTGTCTTCGGCAAAAAATTTGCTGTTAAAAAACTTTCTGCTTTCGAAAAAAGGAAAAACAGAGTGGAGCCGGGTAGCCTGAGGAAATAACCCATCGTATTTTCCGTTTTAATTGAGTACATTCAAAGTCCTTATAGTATTGGAAAAAATTTACATGATAGTATTCCGACTCCTGACCGTTCTATGCTTCTTTTTAGCAGCACCTCATATTTCTAAGTCGCAGCTTTATTTTGTAGAAAATAAAGGCCAGTGGGATAAACAAGTGATGTTTAAAACAGAGGCCGGTAACAGTGCCTTCTTTTTAGGTAAAGATGGTTACACCATTCTTATGAACCATCCTGAAGATTACCTGCGTCTGGCAGAATATAATCATGGGCATGGCTTTGATGCAAGTGCAAGTAAAACGGCAGTTCTTAACCGGCCCGACAAAATGCGGGCTCATGCTTTTAAAGTAAAGTTTCTCGGCGCTAATTTTAATAGCACACCTGTAATGGAGAAACCGCTCCCGGGGCATGAAAATTATTTTATTGGTAACGATCAATCTAAATGGGCGGGCGACTGTAAACTTTACCAGGCCATTACATATAAGAATGTTTATCCCAATGTGGATGTTCGATATTATGTACAGGGCGATCAGTTAAAATATGATGTAATTGTATATCCGGGGGCCGATGTTTCAAAAATTCAAATGCAATATACCGGTGCAGATCAACTCAGCATTAGGAATAATGAGCTGGTTGTTAGTACTTCGGTTGGTGAGGCCCGTGAGTTAAAACCCTATACTTACCAGTTTGCCGGAGGAAAAAGAGAAACCATCAATTGCAAATACAAACTCAATGGTAACATAGTAAGTTTTGATGTAAAGAATTATGATAAAACAACAACGTTGATCATTGATCCAACGCTTATCTTTTCATCTTACAGCAGAAGTACCGCTGATAATTGGGGCTTTACAGCAACTCCAGGTGCCGATGGGAGTTTTTTTGGTGGCGGCATTGCACAACCCAGTGGGTTTCCTACAAGCACTGGTGCTATTCAGGGAACAGGCCAGGGCCCAGCGAATGCTAACTCCCCTCCTGATGTGGTCATTATTCGTTTATCACCCGATGGCCGTAACAGAATGTACGCAACTTATCTTGGAGGTACCGGGTTGGATCAACCGCATAGTTTAATTGCAGATGCAGCAGGTAATCTCGTTATTGCAGGCAGGACCAACTCTACTAATTTTCCCACTACAGCTCCCAACGCCGGAACGAGCGGCGGCTATGATATTTTTGTAACAAAAATCAACTCAACGGGAACAGCTATTATCGGTTCTATTAAAATTTGCGGCACGGGTGATGACGGTGTAAATATTACTTCAACAAGATCGGGTGTAAGTTCATTGCAACGTAGTTATGGTGATGATGGAAGGAGCGAAGTGATACTTGATGGAGCTAATAATATTTTGCTTTCTTCTTCCACACGTTCAAACAATTTTTTCACATTAAATGGTTTTCAAAACACTCTTGGCGGTCAGCAAGATGCTGTTGTAATAAAATTAAATCCGAATGCAAATGGAGTTATCTGGAGTACTTATATGGGAGGTGGAGGAGACGATGCCGGTTTTGTATTAGCGATAAATCCAATGAGTACTCAAAATATTTATGTTGGCGGTGGTACAGGAAGTAATAATTTTCCGGGTACAGGGGCAGGTGTGCTTCAGCCGGCGTATAGCGGAGGCGTTGCTGATGGTTATGTTGCCAATCTTTCAGATAATGGTAACTCGGTAACTATGGTACGCAGTACCTATCTCGGAACAGGCAATGTAGATATTGTATTTGGAGTGCAGTTTGATAATCTTGGCTTTCCTTATGTAATGGGTACAACTACCGGTAACTGGCCTGTTGTAAATGCAGCATATTCTGTTGGCAATTCACGTCAGTTTATTGCCAAACTCCGGCCCGCTCTCAACGCCTATGTTTACTCAACTACTTTTGGCACATCTGGTGCATTGGATCCTAATATTTCTCCTACTGCGTTTCTTGTTGATAATTGTGAAAACGTTTATGTATCGGGCTGGGGTGGTGGCGCAAATTCTTTTGGAAGCGGTTATCCCACTGCAGGTACTAATGGTCTTCCCACTACCGCAGATGGATTGCAAAGGACTACAGATGGTAGTGATTTTTACTTTTTTGTTTTACAGAAAAATGCAGCCTCACAACTCTACGGTAGTTTCTTTGGTCAGTTGGGAGGTTTTGGGGGATGGGATCATGTTGATGGCGGTACCAGTCGATTTGATGCAAGCGGTGTTATTTACCAGGCAGTTTGTGCCAATTGCAAAGCAGTGAACAGTAATATGCCATTAACAGCACCCTTTCCTATTACTGCAGGTGTATATGGTAATGTAAATCCAGCCACTGGTAGTGGATGTAATCTTGGTATGGTGAAACTCAGGTTTAACTTATCCGGAGTTGATGTTGCACTGAGAGCAGTTGGGGCAAAACAATTAAATTTCTGTTTACCTGCTACTGTTCAGTTCACCGATACAATTCGACAGGCAAAACAATATATCTGGATTTGGGGAGACGGAACACGCAATGATACAACAGCCACAAACCCTTTCACACATACCTATACATCTACAGGATTTTTTGATGTAAAGGTCATTGGTATCGACAGCAACTCCTGCAATGTAAAAGATTCTGCAACCATGCGAATTCGTGTAACAACCGATTCGGTTGATGTTGGTTTTAATTTTGCACGGCGTGGTTGTAACAGTCTTACGTTCGATTTTACCAATACAAGTAATATACTCACTGCATCTACGCCTTTTGGTCCAAAATCATTTATGTGGGTATGGGGCGATGGTACTAAGAACGATACCATTCCCGGTTTTGCACCACCTGTTTCTCATACCTTCCCAAGCATTGGTTCCTACAATGTACGTTTGGTATTGATTGATACAAATTATTGCAACCTGGGTGACTCATCCGGCTTTGTTAACTTCCAGGTGATTGACAGAATCAAGGCAGGGTTTAGTGTAAGCAGTGCATGTGTTCCCGATACCATACGTATAATCGATACATCCATTGGTGCTCTATCCTATTTGTGGGTCAGCAGCGACGGACAAACATCAACCAATCCGCTTCCCGGTTTTGTATATACAACTCCCGGTACTTATACCATTACACAATACATTTACAATTCAAATAGTTGTAACCTGGTTGATTCAACACAAAGAACTTTCCAGGCAGTTGCACCTCCTACAGCAGGATTCTTTTATAACCCTAACCCTTCTCAGGAAAATACACCAACACGTTTTACAAGCACAGCTTCACCTGATGTGGTGAGATGGTTGTGGGATTTTGGCGATGGTACTACTTCAACTCAAAGAGATCCATTGCATCAATATTTTACTCCTGCAATTAATATCGTTTGCCAAACTGTATTCAATGCAGCCGGTTGTGCCGATTCTGTCTGCATTCCGGTTGAGTCCATCATTAGTATTGTCAATGATTTGCCTAGTGCATTTACTCCCAATGGCGATGGGGTAAATGATCAATTCAAGGTGCGTGGATTTGGTATTGTAAAAATGACCTTACGTGTATTTAATCGCCAGGGTTTGATGGTGTTTGAAAGCCGCAGCCAGAATATTGGTTGGAATGGAACTTATAAAGGTATTCCGCAGCCTATGGATGCATATGCATGGACATTAGACGTTGAATATTTTAATGCTGAAAAGCAAAGAAAGAAAGGTGATGTAACGTTGATAAGATGATGCCTGATGCTGATTAAGAGAACCTAACTGCATGAATCATTGTTATAAATAAAGATCATGAACAGAAGTAAAATTATAAAGGTTGTTACAGTAATGTTGTTAATGCAGGCATCCGTGTCAGCACAGGATTTGCATTTTTCGCAGTTTATGAATTCACCGCTTACAACCAATCCTGCTAATACAGGATTCATTCCTGAAGCAGATTACAGGATCGGAGGCAATTTCAGGCAACAGTGGACATCCATTCCTGTTCCTTATAAAACAGCAAGTGTTTGGGGCGATATACAGTTACTCCGTAACAACATTGAAAATGGATGGGTAGGTGTTGGTGCCCTGTTGTTAAATGATGTAGCAGGAAGAGGAAATCTTCGTTCCAATAAAATATATGGTTCGGTAGCCTATCATCAGATGATTGGTTTAAGCAGTTTATTATCAGCCGGATTTAATGCAGGATATGCCAGCAAACGGATTGATATAACCAAATTTACATTCGATAATCAGTGGAACGGGAAATTCTTTGATTCAAAAGGACCCAACGGAGAATCATTACTATCTAACCCAAACAGTTCTTATTTTGATTTGCAGGTGGGCATCAACTACGCTTACTTCCCAACAGAGAATACATACTTTAATGCTGGTGCATCAGTGCATCATATCAACCAACCCAAAGAAACCTTTTTCACCAATGGAACCAATGAAGTTCCCCGTCGTTATATCGGATTTTTGAATGGGAGTTTTAAAATGAATGATGATTGGATACTCAATCCCAATGCATATTTCTCCAGTCAGGCAAAAGCCAATGAATTTGTTCTGGGGGGTAATGCGGCTTATAATTTAATGGGCGATGGCAGTGTAGTTGTATTTGGCGGAGCTTATTACCGTTGGGGTGATGCAGCGGTGGCCATGGTTGGTGTGGAAATGAAAAACATTCGCTTTACATTTACGTACGATGCAACGGTAAGTAATTTATCAAAATACAACAATGCCAATGGGGCATATGAATTTTCTCTCATCAAGAATGGTTACTATAACGAATACTTTGGCGATAAGAGCCAACGGAAACAAAGTTTGTGCCCGAGGTTTTAAAGAACCTGAGTTATTACGGGGGCAAGTACATGTAAATCGTTTATAAAAAAAGTAATTTTGTTCAAAATACAATTTTATGAAAGCAGATAAAATAATGCGTCAGGAAGTTAAAAAGTATATTGATACTGCTGATGTGAAAGTTGTAAAAATGATGCATGCAATGCTTGAAGTTGATGCAGATAATGATTGGTGGAGTTCAATGCCGGATAATATAAAGGCCGATTTAGAAGCAGCTCTTTTAGAATCAGAAAAAGGGAAGGTAATCCCACACTCTGACATACAAAAGCAATACAAAAAATGGATTGCAAAATAAACTGGACAAACAGAGCATGGCAAACCTTTAATGAGAATATAGAGTATTTACAAAGTGCCTGGACATCAAAAGAGATCAGTAATTTTATACTACAAGTTGATAAAAGGCTTGCGAACTTAGCTAAGCATCCTGAAATTGGAAGCCCAAGAAATAAAAAAAACAGAAACATACGATCTATTCTTGTACACAAACGAATTCTATTGCTTTACAAATACAAGCCTGTAAAAAAGGAAATTGATTTATTGATTTTTTGGAATACATATCAAAACCCAAGGAAATTAAAAGTGAAGTAGATAATTTTTTATTTTATTGATTAGATTTTTTTCCCTGCTCTTCCTTTCCGAATTTCGTCCAAAATTCACAGCATGATTGCAGTTGACAGTTATTCAAAAGTTACGCATGATATTGTAACCGAACTCAAAGCAATCGTTGGAGCAATCTATGTGTTGGTGGATGAAGAAACCCTCCACAACTATGCGCATGATGAAACAGAAAATCTTCATTTCCCCCCCGAAGTAGTAGTAAAGCCACGTACAACAGAAGAGATCAGCAGAATCATGCAGTTGTGTAATGAACAACACATTCCTGTTACACCACGTGGTGCAGGTACAGGTTTAAGCGGCGGTGCTTTGCCACACAGGGGCGGTGTATTGTTATCAACCGAACGAATGAATTCTATTTTGTTGATTGATGAACGCAATCACCAGGTTACTACGGAACCGGGTGTAATTACAGAAGTATTGATGAATGAAGTAAAAGCAGTCGGATTATTTTATCCTCCCGACCCCAGCAGCCGCGGCAGTTGTTTTATTGGTGGCAATATTGCAGAAAACAGTGGTGGTCCTAAAGCAGTGAAGTATGGTGTGGTAAAAGATTATGTGCTCAACCTTGAAGTGGTGCTTCCAAGTGGTGAAGTCATGTGGACAGGTGCCAATGTGTTGAAGAACTCAACAGGATATAATCTTACACAACTCATGGTGGGCAGCGAAGGCACACTCGGCATTGTTACAAAAATTGTGTTGAAACTTATTCCGTTACCGAAATATGACCTGCTCATGCTGGTGCCTTTCAGAAACCTGGAACAGGCAGGTGAAGCAGTGAGTGAAATTTTTAGAGCAGGATTTGTACCCAGCGGTTTAGAGTTGATGGAAATTGATGCCTTGCAAATTGTAAGTAAGATGGTTGATAGTAGTGCTATTCCAATTACGGATGACACAGCTGCACATCTGCTGATTGAAGTGGATGGTAATGATATGGATGCATTGATGAAAGACATGGAAGCAATTGGCGAACTGTTAACGCAATATAATATTGGTGAATTGTATTTTGCAGATGATGCGCAACAAAAAGCAGAGCTGTGGAAATTGCGTAGAAGAGTGGCTGAAGCTGCCAAGATAGCCGGTTATACCATTGAAGAAGATACGGTTGTTCCAAGAGCTGAATTGCCTGCATTGATACACGGCGTTAAAGCATTAGGTAAAGAATATAATTTTGATGTAGTTTGCTATGGACATGCAGGCGACGGTAATCTTCATATACGCATTCGCAAAGCAGGAACACCCAACAGCTATGGTGATGCAGTAATGAATGAATGTCTTCGTTCCATGTTTGAACTGGTTCATCAGCTTGGCGGAACCATCAGTGGTGAACATGGCATTGGATTAATACAGAAAGGGTTTATGCATGTGGTGATGAAAGAAACGAATCTTCGATTAATGAGAGAAATTAAAAAAGCATTTGATCCTAATAATATTTTAAACCCGGGTAAAATTTTTGATTTACAATAAAAGCAGCAACTATGAAAAAATGGATCGTATTCATTTCATTTGTGATGATTAGCCTCAGCAGTTTTTCACAAGATGAAGAAAAAGAAAAAGAAAAAGAAAAGGGATTTAAGAAAGATCATTTATTTATTGGCACCGGCATTAATCTTGGATTTTTTAATGGATTTATCCTGGGATTAAACCCTGAAATAGGTTATAGCTTTAACCGGTTTATAGACGCAGGTGTATCTACAAATTTTAATTTCATCACACAAAATGATATTTACAGCCCAACAACATACAGGCAGTTTACTGTTGGCGGTGGGCCCTTTGTAAGAATATGGCCATTTAATATGGTCTTTTTGGGCGGCCAATTTGAGTATAATAATATTTCTTACAGTGTTAAAAGTAACGGCTCCATTACAGGCAAAACAAATTATTCAGCACCAAGTTTACTCGTTGGTGGTGGTTATGGAAACCGATTAATCGGGAGATCGCAATTTTATACCAGTATCATGGTTGATGTGTTGAGAGATCCAAAGTCGCCCTATATTGACAGTTATGGCAGGTTGCTTCCGGTATTCAGAACAACATTCACCTTTTACCTCGGATCTAAAAATCAGCGTCTGTAAAAATCTCTAAGGGCTCATTTACTAATACAATCCGGTGTTCCATTTTTTCATACAGGAAATTTTCTTTTTCCATATGGCGGATATGTGCAACCAAATGATTGTAATATCCATTGCTGTTGAGCAGAAATAATTTTTTGTTGTGAATATTGAGTGTATTCCAGGTAAGCATTTCAAACATTTCATCCAAGGTGCCATGCCCTCCGGGTAAGATCACCGCGGCATCACACAACTCATACATCATTTTTTTTCGTACATGCATATCACTTACTACTTGGAGTTCGGTAATGCCTTTATGCTGTGCTTCCCATTCAAGTAATACTTCGGGTATGATACCAACAACAATCCCATTGGCTTCCATCACAGCATCAGCAACAGCACCCATTAATCCCTTGCCTCCTCCACCATAAATTAATTTAATGTTTCTTTGAGCCATCAACAGGCCTACTTGTTTTGCATGTTCTAAGAACAAAGGGTCGCTTCCTGGTTTTGAACCGCAAAAAACAGCTAATGATGAAAACGGCATACACGTAAAAATATGTTGCAAAATAAGGAAACTGTTGCAGAGCAGAGGTGACAGCTTTGCAAAAGCTGTCACCTCTCTAAAATGCCTCTCTAATAATTAATTCTTTATCTTCATTATTAAACCAATGCCATATGTCGCCGCTACTTTTATTTTCTTTTGTATTTGGATATTTTTTACTGCTGCTGGCAGTTGCATGGTACACATCCAAAAACTCCAATAACGATTCTTTTTTTATAGGGAACCGAAACAGTAACTGGATGCTGGTGGCCTTTGGTATGATTGGTACTTCTTTAAGCGGTGTTACGTTTGTAAGTGTGCCGGGGGCAGTTGCAAAAGAATCCTTTGCTTATTTTCAAATCACAATAGGTTATTTGATTGGGTATATAACCATTGCTTATGTATTGCTTCCGCTTTATTATAAATTGCATCTTACTTCTATTTATAATTACCTCAGCGGACGGCTTGGTTTCAAAGCTTATAAAACAGGTGCATCTTTTTTTATTCTCTCAAGAACGTTGGGTGCCACTGCAAGATTATACCTGGTGGTGAAAATTCTGCAGGATGCATTGCCTGCAACTATTCATATTCCGTTTTGGGTAACAACACTGGTTATCCTTATCATGATTTTGTTGTACACTTATGAAGGAGGAGTAAAAACAATTGTATGGACAGACACCTTGCAAACAACCTTCATGCTTTCAGGACTTGTAATCTGTGTTGTTTATTTGCTGAACCAGATGGGAATGAGTTTTAGCGATAGTCTTAGTGCAATGAATGAAAAAGGATATTCCAAAATTTTCTTTACCAACTCCGAGAGTAAATTCTTTTTTGTGAAACAGATACTGGCAGGTGCATTTATTACGATGACCATGACAGGGATGGACCAGGAAATGATGCAGAAAAATATTTCAGTAAGAACATTAAAAGGATCGCAAAAAAATGTACTCACTTTGGGTTTTATTTTGATGCTGGTGCTGATGTTATTCCTGTTCCTTGGCGGTGTTCTTTTGTTGTTTGCTGAACAGCAGGGTATAACCGCTGTTGGTGATAAGTTGTTTCCGGCCATTGCATTAAACCATATGCCACCTATTATTTCTGTCATTTTCATAATAGCATTGATCTCAGCATTGTTCCCAAGTGCAGATGGAGCGATTACTGCTCTCACTTCTTCTTTTTGTATTGACATTATTGGCATGCAGAGAAGAACGGATATGACTGAAGCAGAGAAAAAGAAATTGCGTCAGCGTGTACACCTCGTTTTTGCAGTGGTATTTTTAATTCTGG
This sequence comes from Lacibacter sp., assembly GCA_046593655.1. Lineage (GTDB taxonomy): Bacteria > Bacteroidota > Bacteroidia > Chitinophagales > Chitinophagaceae > Lacibacter. The sequence goes on from JBKJNM010000033.1 coordinate 17,200, forward strand.
TGATGGTGTATAAATGGGTGAATGAACCAAGTATGATTGGCGTTATTTTAAAAGTAGCAGCCTATACCTATGGACCGTTGCTTGGCTTGTTTACATTCGGCATCATTACAAAACGTGCAGTAAACGATCAGCTGGTGCCTTTTGTATGTATTATTGCACCCATCATTTGTTTCTTCATCGATAAATTTCAGAAACAGTTATTTGGATCATTTGAAGTTGGACTTGAATTACTCATCATCAATGGACTGTTAACCTTTATTGGCTTATTGATCATTTCACATAAAGCAAAACCAATCGCATAAGATGCGGAAGTTCAAAATGAGAAAATACTGCAATCATGAAAACGTTAAACCTTCAACTTTAAACTGATTTCAGCCTTTGCCCTTTGCCGCATCTGCTCTATCTTTGCCTGAAATTTTTCACTTGGAGTTGATTCATCCGCAGGCAGAAATTTATGCAGCAACTTTTTCTTCACCTGAAGATGAACTGCTGAAAAATATTGCAGCAGATACCTTTCAATCACATGCCCAACCGCATATGATGAGTGGTCATCTCCAGGGCCAGTTCCTTGAAATCATCAGCAAACTTACACAGCCCCGGCGCATACTTGAAATTGGCACCATGGTTGGTTACAGTGCTATTTGTTTGGCAAAAGGATTGAGACAGGATGGTGTATTGCATACCATTGAGTGGAGGCAAGAGGATGCAGCCATGGCCAAAAACAATTTCATCAAAGCAGGATTGAATGAACAAATTCAGTTGCATGTGGGCGATGCTTTACAGGTCATTCCTCAATTGAACGAAACATGGGATCTTGTTTTTATAGATGCCGATAAACCGGGCTATATTAAATACTACGAACTGGTAAAAACCCGTTTAAGAAGCGGGGGCTTGCTATTGGCCGACAATGTATTGTTTCATGGAGATGTGCTGGACAAAGAGATCAAAGGAAAAAATGCGAAAGCTATTCATGCTTTTAATGAAATGATTAAGGCTGATGATGAAGTAGAAAAAATCATGTTAACACTGAGAGATGGATTGTTTCTCATTCGAAAAAAATAAATATATTATGAAGCGAACAGCAGTTTATGCATTGATTGGTTTATTGATTACTGCAACGGTCAATGCCCAAACAATTTCTATTGAAGATTATATTAATACCTACAAAGAAATTGCCATTCAGGAAATGATCCGCACAGGTGTTCCTGCATCTATTACACTGGCGCAGGGAATTGTAGAAACCGAAAACGGAAACAGCAAGCTGGTAAAAAAATCAAATAATCATTTCGGTATTAAATGCAAGGAAACCTGGACCGGTCCTTCTGTAAGTCATGACGATGATGCTCCGGGTGAATGTTTCAGAAAATATACCAATGCGGAAGAATCGTATGTTGATCATTCAAACTTCCTGCGTACAAGAAAGCATTACGACTTTCTGTTTACACTTGATCCGGTTGATTATAAAGCATGGGCTCATGGATTAAAGAAAGCTGGCTATGCTACGAATCCCCGCTATCCCGATTTATTGATCAAGTATATTGAAACTTACAGCCTCAATGATTATTCATTGATTGCAATGGGTAAAAAGAATACCGATGGACCAATTGTCGCAAAAACAGAGCAACCGGCAACAAATCAATCCAATGGGCAGGTTGTTACAACTCCAAAAACGGAGCAGAGGAAGCCTGCAATTATTTATCCTGTAGGTGAATTCAAAATCAACGAAACAAGAGTAGTATATGCAACGAAAGGCACACCCTTCCTGGGCATTGCTCAACAATATAATGTGCAGTTAAAATGGTTATTTGATTTCAATGATCTGAAAGAAACAGAAGCTTTGGAAAATGATCAACTCATTTACCTGCAGCGAAAACGCAAAACAGGAGCTAATCAATTCCATACTGTTACCGAAGGTGAATCGTTATACGATATAGCTCAGCAACAGGGCATCCGTTTAGATGCATTGATGCAACTAAATATGTTAACTGCCAATCAGCAACCTGCTGCAGGGGAACAATTATACTTACAGGCACAGGCACCTGTTGCACCCAAACTAAGTAACAAAAAAAATACTGCAGCTATACAACAAACAACAACCGGGCTGAATTCTGTTGTTGCATCAGAAATACAAATTCATATTGTACAGCCTAAAGAAACGCTGTATGCAATTTCTAAAAAGTATGAAGTGTCTTTAACAGAACTTCAGCAATGGAACCATCTTACAGGAACGGATTTGAAAGAAGGAATGGAGCTCATCATCAATAAACTATAGGCATGTCAGTTATTAAAGTGCACGATAAATATTTTATTCCTTACATGACCGAAGCCACCGTATTGTCAAGGGTGCAGGAACTGGCAAAACAAATTGATATGGATTATGATGGTAAGAAACCCTTGTTCATTGCCATTCTCAACGGCTCTTTTATGTTTGCATCTGATCTCTTTAAATACATCAGCATCGAATCAGAAATCTGTTTTATTAAACTGGCTTCCTATAAAGGAACCAAATCTTCCGGACAGGTAATCACAGCCATTGGATTGGATACAGATATTGTTGACAGACACGTTGTGATATTGGAAGATATTATTGATACAGGAAAAACAATGAATGAGTTTTTACCACAGTTGTATAATCAACGACCTGCGTCCTTAAAAATTGCTGCATTATTACATAAACCGGAAGCAACAGAGTATCCCATTGTAATTGACTACCTTGGGTTTTCTGTACCAAATAAATTTTTACTGGGATATGGCTTAGACTATGATGGTCTTGGACGAAACCTGAAAGAGATCTACCAGTTGACCGATGACACTCCTGCCTGATTCTGCCATTTACTAACCGGTGGAGCAGGACTTGTATATGAACCAACGGTTTTTAGTTTTGTGGTGCTTGCTCTTCTTCGCTGTAAATGCGAAATCACAATTTTATTTTCGTGGTGAAATAAAAGATACGAGGGAGTTTGTATTGGCACATGTTCGTATTCATATGCACTCCACCAATTCATTTTATTATTCAGGAGCCAGCGGTAATTTCGGCATTCCTTCTTCACGGCTAACAGATACCGTTAGCCTTCTGCTGAATGGGTATGAAGAAAAAACCGTAGTGCTTAACAGTAAAGAGTTCAATCATATTATCCTCCGGGCCACATCGGGCGGCAGCAGTCAAAAAAAGAAACTGCTTTCATTTACAAAAGATAAACAGACCGACCGGAACACATGGCATGGCATTTCGGGTGAAACCTATTCGGAACAAATGGAGAATGTGTTCAATAATACACAACAGTATCCTACTACAGGGTTTGCCATGAATGTTGATAAAGCATCTTACAGCAATATCCGTCGCTTCATCAATATGAACTCAGCAGTACCACCTTATGCCGTAAGGATTGAAGAAATGCTGAATTATTTTCCCCAGCCATATAAAGAACCACCACCTGATAAAACATTCCATGTACAATCGCAGTTAACCGATTGCCCATGGTCAACAGCCAATAAATTATTATTCCTGCAATTGCATGCAAGGAAGATCAATTATGATCATTTGCCGCCTAGCAATTTTGTTTTCCTGGTTGATGTAAGCGGATCGATGGATCTGCCGAACCGACTGCCCTTGCTGAAAACGGCTTTCCGAATGATGGTACAAAACCTGCGAACAATTGATACCATTTCGATGGTAGTATATGGGGGCACCGTAGCTGTTGTACTGCAACCAACATCGGGTAACGACAAAGAAAAAATTATGGGTGTTATTGATTCGTTGGCAGCAGGTGGTGACACACCTGGCGAATCTGCTATACGTCAAGCATACAATCTTGCACAAAGCCAATTTATTAAAGGAGGTAACAATCGAATTATACTGGCAACGGATGGCGATTTTAATGTAGGCGAAGTAAGTGACGAAGCTTTGATGCAGCTCATTATACAAAAACAGCAAACAGGTATTTATTTAACCTGTTTGGGCGTGGGAATGGGTAACTACAAAGATTCTAAACTTGAAATACTGGCCAAGAAGGGAAATGGAAATTTTGCTTATCTCGATAATGTAATGGAAGCTGAAAAAGTATTGGTAAAAGAGCTCATGCAAACTTTGTATTCAGTTGCCGATGAAGCTTATCTCAACGTGAGTTTTCAATCAAAGTATGTACAACGATATCGTTTAATTGGTTTTGATAATCGTTCCGATGCATTATCCGACAGTACCAGTTCACTTGAAGGAGGTGAAATAGGAACAGGTCATACCATAACAGCCGTCTTTGAAGTAGAATTAACAGATATGCTTATTCCCGAAACAGAAACCATTGCTACAGCTGACTTAAGTTACCAGCCATCTGAGCAGAAAGAAAAAGTTACAGAACAATATCATGTGGAAAATAATTATATCAATCTGAAACAGGTAGATAGCACCTATCGCTTTGCTTCGGCAGTAGCCATGTTTGGTTTATTATTAAAGCGATCTGTATATGTAAAAGATGCCGGTTGGGAGGAGCTGATCAGTTTATTGAAAACCGTTGTGAACCCGAATGATTACTGGCAAAATGAAATGATGACATTGGTACAAAAAGCAAAACAAATTTATAAACCAGGAAAAGCAAGGAAAGGTTTGTTCAGGAAGAAAAAGAAAATATAGTAAACATAGCTATAACTGCTGCAGCAGGTGTAACAAGCATTATTTCACCCTTACATAAACATGTCGTACATTATTATTTTTCCCCGACTGTCTTTCGTCAATTTCAAATTTATGTAAGCTTCTTATCAGTGGAAGCATCTTTGTAAATCCATAATTCCGGGGATCGAAGTCGGGGTTTTTCTTTAAGATCAAATGCCCCAGCCCACCTAAAAAGGCCCAGCCATTTTCATCTGCAAGATCTGCAATACTGTCGTATAGCAATTTGGCCAGTTCCTGGTCAGCTTTTTTGATCGGTGCCGCTTCAATTGGATCAGATTTTTTATTTCGCTTAGGATCATTCTTTAATGAGGGTGGGGGTTCAATGACCCGGAGAATTTCGATATAAATAAATTTATCGCAGGAAGAAATAAAAGGAGCAGGTGTTTTTTTCTCGCCAATACCAATCACCATCATCCCGGCTTCTCTTAACCGTACTGCCAGTCTTGTAAAATCACTGTCGCTTGAAACAATACAAAAGCCATCTATTTTGCCGGTGTATAAAATATCCATGGCATCAATGATCATGGCACTGTCGCTAGAATTTTTACCGGAGGAATAACTGTATTGCTGAATGGGTGTAATAGCATTTTCAAGCAACACACTTTTCCAGCCACTAACATTCGGCTTTGTCCAATCGGCATAGATGCGTTTAAAAGTTGGTGTGCCGTACTTGGCAATCTCCTTAAACATTTCCTTAATGTTGGCATAAGGAATATTTTCTGCATCGATCAGGATGGCCAGCCGCAATTCATTGATTGATTCCATGGTAGTGTTAAAGGTTTTGTCAACTATTAAAACAGGTCGCTATCTATATGCCTTAAATGTAAAACTTTTAAGCACAGCAATTTCATTCATTACTGTATTAATGATTGTACAATGTACAAGTACCTTAACAGCAGTGCATCATTGATCATTCTTTCCGTTGCACTGAAAATACCCAAGCAATGATCAAAAATCCAACACCTGTAATCACCGGCGGCCATAGAATCTTTGCTGCAGAAGTAAATCCAAGATACATGATCAGCAAAGCTAAAACCGAGAGCAGGACAGCAGCAAGGAGCATGCTTTGTTTCTTGTTCATGAGAAAAGGGTTTATATTTTATTTTAGCGAATACAACTCATTAAATAAAAACTTAAATGTTCCATGTGTTTGTGAACGGAAAGTGATCTCCGGTCCGAATGCATATAATTTACCAGCACCCACTTTTGCAACAAAAGCTGCAACATGATCCTGCAGGTATTCCTGTCCCCATGCCCATCCGCTGCGCAATGTTTTATCACTTGCATACCATGCAATAGGAGTTACTTCTGCTTTAGCAATCGCATCGGGCGAAAGTTTAAACACAGGGCTTGCTGCAAAAAATACATCTGCTTCTTTTCCCATACCCCATGCTGCAGGTTGTGTTGCATCTACTTTAACTCGCATCACACTTCCGGGAATATAAAATTTTTCACCTGGTAAATTGCGTTCCTTTCCATTGTTGATTTCAACCAATGCATTCTTTACAGGCAACTTAAAATGATAAGCAAGATTGGTACTGCTCCCAATAGTAACAATGCTGCCGCCAGCTTCTGCAAATAATTTTAATTGCACAATAGATGTATCAGCTGTTATACGACCCAATGTTTTCCTGTATTCAGCAGGAATCTCTTCAGCTCTTGGTCCTCTGAATCCAGCTCTGCCGGCAGTAAGAGAGGGAATAGCATCACTTACAAATACAATCACATCATATTTATCATGAAGCTTGCCTGCATCAATATCCTGCGCATAAATAACTGAATAATTGAAATGATGCTGTTCAAATATCCAACGCATCCAGCCCGAAGGCATGGAACCTCCATACGTATCCCATAAACCAATGCGTGCTGCTGATGCTTTTACTGTTGAGCCTTCAGGTTTTTTTGTAACAGCAGTTGCAGTCACACCAAAATCTTTGGTTGCTTTTTCTAATACAGCACTTGCTTTTGCATTGGCAGGAATATAGAAGGAGCCCATCGATGTTCCATTACTGAAACGAACTACTTCAACACCTGCCTGCAGTAAATCATTCACAGCAATAAATGAATTATTACTGCGGCCATCCAATACATATCCGGCAGATGAGTTGGTGAAAGTTCCTTTGGGTGATTGAATTTCACCATAAGCAACTGCTTCAAACGGGCCATCAAATCCATTTAAGATACGATCGAATTGAATACCCATTGTAAAAGCGGGTGTCCATCCTGCAGCATCATACGGACGAACGGGCGGCCCACCCGGGTATAAAAAATCATTGGGATGATCCTGTGGTTCAAACATATCCATTACATGCGGACGATAAGCCTGGTTGGTTTTTACAACATAAGAACCCGCAGGATATTTTTTTCCTTCAACTGTAAAATCAGCACTTGCTTTGTGTACACGAACACCTGACATGATCAATGCATTTACAAACTTTACGGCGGTAGAAAAATCAGCCTGGTCAGCAGGAATGATAAACCCTCTCGGATCACGGAGTGTTAGATCTGTAAATACTACATCATAATATTTTGATGGAACTGTATCAACAAAACGTTGCTCTGTTGTTGCAGCTTCAGGTTGTTTCTGATCTTTTTTATAAGCTTCATTAATGGCTTCTATTTTTTTGGGTGATAAGGACCAGTTATTTTGATTGCCCCGGTTAATGGAATTTTTACCCATGCGGTAAATATTAAACAACACATGTTCTTTGTTACGCACTGCATAATCCAAAACAGCGTAGTTCAACGAAACAGAATAATCTATTGACTGACGGTAGAGCCATACCTGTGGAGTGATTGGAAACGGTGTTGCTGCATTTGGGATCAATCTTGTTGGAACCAATGGTACTCTTGCCGGTGTTGGGTTACCAATGATCTCTGTCAATAATCCAACAATGTTATGAAAGTAGGCAGTAGTGCGTAAGCCGCCATTCCACCAGGTAGAGAACACAGAGCCTGCCCGTTGTGTGTAACCGGGTTTGCCTTCTACGTTTAAGCGATTGATCATAGCTGCACCAACTCCATCAATACCTGTTACCAATAAAGGATCAAACACATAGTTGAATGGATCACGGTAAGGAGGGCCGGCAACAACAGATCCCGGAGGTCCCGATTGATGATGATTGTATAATATCTGCGGCATCCACTCGATGTATTGCTGACGACTCATATTCTTTGTTTCACTCATGTTCATCATATAGAAGTCACGGTTGTTATCATGACCAATATATTTTTGATACAGCCTTGGCAGGTTATTATAAGAACGTTTCAATGTATCTGCATTCCGCATATACCAGTTTGATACTAATTCTTGCCCATCAGGGTTGGCATGAACAAATAAAATAATCGCATCATCCAATATGCGGAGTGTTTCAGGATCTTTCCTGCTAACGAATTGCCACATGGTTTCAATGAGCTGATGTGTACCCACTGTTTCTGTTGCATGCAATCCGCCATCAATCCAAACAATCGCTTTTCCTTCTGTTGATAATTGATGTGCCTCAGCATCGGTCAAATTTTCAGCTCTTGCCAGTTTTTGAGCAATTTCTTTGTAACGGTTGATGTTTTTAATATTGGCAGGAGAAGAAACGATCATCATGTATTGTGTGCGGCCTTCTTCCGTTTTTCCAATATCAACCAGTTTTACACGATCACAAACCGCAGCAATTTTTTTGAAGTATGCTTCTGTTTGAGTGTAAGTGGCCAACTTGTAATTGTCGCCGATGTTAAAACCAAAATGTTCTTTGGGTGAAGGAATTGTTTGTGCGATACAAATACTGAATGCTGATAACAGCAGTACAAAGCTGAACAGGATAACACGTTTCATTCAAAGCTGGATTTACAGTTAAATAATAGAATGAGTAAACCGCATCACCAAAATAGGATGACAGATATTCTCATGCTGACCAACTAAAGGTAAAACGGGGAGCTTACATTCTAAAGATGAATTTATAAGCGGTAGTAAAGCAGGTGAACAGTGCATTCTCAAGCCAGCACTTCACAGCAATAACCTTTTGAACGCATCAGTTCAATAGTTTTTTCAATGCATACCTATGCACTTTCAATCCGTAATATCCTATCACAATCATGCAGATCGAAATTGATCTTACTTCCGGGGAATGATTGCAAAAGTAATGTCAGCAGACTTTCTGTTTGCTGCAACTCCTGTACGTTGGTTTTAAAAACTTCGATCATGTAGAAAAAATATTGCAGTTGCTGTTTCGATTGTTGTTGTCATTTATTTTGATGAATGACCAATGCATTGCCATCGGGATCAAGCACATGAGCAAATTTTCCCATAGGCGTATCATCAATGATCCGGGCTTCAATTCCTTTCTTATTAAGTTCATGGATTTCTTTTTCCATATTTTCCGTCTCAAGAAAAATACCATGAAGTGAACCTGCAGGCATTTTTGTTTCATGAAAGGGCCACCAGTTAACAAGTGTGATGGTGGTTAACTGGTTAGGAAAACCTAATTGTATCCATGTGCTACCATTATCGAAAGGAGCTTCAGCAATAATGCTGAAGCCAAGTTTTACATAAAATTCTTTTGACTTTGCCTGGTTGGTTACAGGAATGGATATGACTTCAATGGCTTTCATGCTTTATTGATAGTTCTCATCGTAACTCACCATCCATTGCACATCAAACTGATCGGTACACATGCCGAAGTAGGCACCCCAGAACATTTTATCCAATGGAATAGTTACTTTACCTCCTGCAGAAAGTGCATCAAATAATGTCTTAGCTTCTTCTTCACTTTCTGTACTGATGGAAAGATGAAAGTTAGTGCCGGTTGTTACTTTATGTCCCATTGATTCCAAAGCATCTGTAGCCATCAGGATCACGCCTTTGCCAATAGGTAATGCAATATGCATGATCTTATCCTGTTCATTTGCGGGCACCCTGTCTTTTTCGGGTGTGTCTTTAAAACGTTGCAGCATGGCGAACTCGCCTCCAAATACTGATTTGTAAAAATTGAAGGCCTCTTCGGTTGTGCCGGGAAAATTTAAATAAGGATTAACTGCTTTCATTTTTGTTGAAATTTATGTTGTTGATAAAGCTGTGTTGAATTTATTGATCCTGCGCAGGCGGTACCGCATTTAGATCCATATAAAAGAATTCCCAGATATGCCCATCAGGATCACTAAAGCTGCGGCTGTACATAAAACCATAATCCTGCGTTTCATTTGCTGCAGTAGCTCCGGCGCTTAATGCAGCATCCACCAGTTCATCTACTTTTTCTTTGCTTTCAAATGAAACTGCAGTAATCACTTCTGTTGTTTTTGTTGCATCTGCAATTTCTTTAGGTGTGAAGTATTTGAACTTGGGATGCGTTAAGATCATTGCATAGATATCTTCTGCAATCACTACACATGCTCCTGTTTCATCTGTAAACTGCGGGTTGATGAAGAAACCAATCTTAGTAAAGAATTCTTTTGATTGTTCCAGGTTTTTTACAGGAAGGTTCACGAAAATTTTTGTTGCCATTGCTTAAAATTTATTGATTATGATTTTTCTGCGATCTGTTTTAATTTTTCCAATGCCTTGGGCCACATCTGAGAAAACATTTCTTTAAATGAATCATCACAATCCATTTCAATATTAACGGAGGTGATGCCATTTGCTTCTGCAAGTGTATAGTTTTCCAGTGCACCCGACCATGCTTTTACTTTTTCACTTGTTGTATCTTCAACCCCATCTTTTACTTCTCCCAAATGTTTGAACGACATAAAATCAGGGGCCCTGTTGGCAGCAACCATACTCACCATTCCTGCACCGTTGCCATCCAGGAACAAAACTTTTGTTCCTTCTTTCCAATCATCAGTAACTGCATAAGAAGTTTCACTGAAAGCGCTGGTCCATTGCCTGTAGGTAGCATCGTTCCAAAGTGTTTGCCATACTTTTTCTTTTGATGCGTTGATGTTGATAGAGAAATGTAACTTTTCCATATTTTTTAATTTTAAGGTTATTTTTTATCAATCATGTTTATAAGTTCAATAAGAATTCTTGTCAGCTCTTTTTGATTAGCTTCGGCATCTGCTTTGTCTTTGAAATGCATTAATCGCCTGTCTTTATAATCACCTTCTAATAATGTTGATTTTACTTTCACTATCAAGGGATGATGAAAGACCAATAATAATTTGTGGGTTTTGTATGGACCAAACGTAACAATGTCATCCCCGCCTGAATCACTCAGTCGGGCAGGCTTGTAATAATAACTGGGTGCATTCCATTTGATGCGTTCATTTAACTTAGATGATGCACTTTTAATCATTTTACGTACAGCTTCCACATCGCTTCTATGTGCGGGTGCAAGTTGCTTCATGTATGCTTGTACCCGCTCTTCATCGGTTAATTTTTTAGATCTACTCTTTTTTGCAACCGATTTTTTGTTTTCGCTTTCTTTTTTCATGGCTGCCTGATAAATTAATTTTTAAGATAGGAATATCTTTTGCTTTTTTCCAATCTTTCAGAAATCTGTTCAACACAAATCTAGTTTGCCCAAGTCGATTTAACAGGGTGTAAATGCGCCATTCTAAGGGGTTGCTTGCGACAAGAGAATGACTTACATTTATTCTCCTGAAGCATTCAAACATATAAAAAACAATACATGAAACATATAGCCATCCTTGTTCCATCCGGTCATACCAGCGTTACCAATATTGAAGGAACGCACCAGATATTCAGTGAAGTAAATGGTTTGCTAAAGAGTATGGGTAAGGAACCTATATTTAAAATTCAACTGGTGGGCTTGTGCAAAGAAGTTTCGCAAAGAGATGGATTGTTTACCATTAAACCCGATATGCTCATACAGGATATGGGACAGGTTGATTTGGTGATTATTCCCGCTGCCATGGGCGATCAGCAAATGGCATTCGAACTGAACAAAGATTTTGTTCCATGGATCATTAAACAATACGAGGGTGGGGCAGAGCTGGTGAGTTTTTGTGTTGGTGCTTTTTTATTAGGCGGTACTGGTTTATTAAAAGGAAAGCAATGCACAACGCATTGGCGCTTTATTAATGAGTTCAGACAAATGTTTCCTGATGCACATGTAGTGGATGATAAAATCATGACTGACGATGATGGCATTTATACAAGCGGAGGTGCTTATTCCTATGTGAACCTTGTTGTGTATCTCATAGAAAAATATGCAGGCAGGGAAATTGCCATCATGATTGCCAAAGCATTTATGATTGATATCGATCGCATCAGCCAATCACCTTTTATTATGTTCCAGGGGCAGAAAGCACATGAAGATGAACCGGTGAAAAAAGCCCAGGAGTTTATTGAACAGAATTTCCAGGAAAAGATCACTGTGGATCAATTAGCATCTATGCTGGCATTGGGCCGTAGAAATATGGA
>JBKJNM010000049.1:0-12705 GCA_046593655.1 Lacibacter sp.
TTGAAAAGCAAGAAGGCTCACATTCATAAAAGAATAATAAAGACGAATAGGTAATCAACAAAAAAGCCTGAACAAAATTTTGTTCAGGCTTTTTTGTTTTACTGTGGTGTGGGGCGGGATTGAACCGCCGACACAAGGATTTTCAGTCCTTTGCTCTACCAACTGAGCTACCGCACCGTTCCTGAAACACATCTTCTCCGGTAAGTGGAAGCTACCATTGCTTTTGTGCTTCGGGGTTGCAAATATAGAGGTATAACACTAAAATCTGAAATCAAATCTCAACTAACATCCTTTCAAAATCTTTGTATTTACTTACAGCTTATAGCTAAAAGCTTGTAGCTTTTTCCTTACATCCCAAACTCACTTAAAAACTTGATGCGCATGATTTTGAGCTGTTCCCAGCTATAACTCCCCTCTTCGAGTTCCTGTTGAGCAATTTTGAGGTCGCTGGTGGTACAGCTTTTAAAATAATCAATAATCTCTTCCTGCTCATATTCATCCAGCCATTCATCAATGGCATAATCAAGCCGTAATTTGGTTCCACTGGCGGCAATGGTCTCCATCTCTTCCAGCATTTCTTCCATTTGCCAGCCTTTGTTTTTAGCAATGGTTTCAAGAGGAATCCGCTTGTCAACATTTTGTATCAGGAATACTTTGTTACCGCTTTTATTCACCACGCTCTTCATCACAAACTCATCGGGCTTTTCAATTTCGTTTTCTTCCACATACGTTGATATGATTTCTACAAAAGGTTTACCATAACGGATCGCTTTTCCTTTACTTACACCCTGGCATTTTTCCAACTCTTCCAATGTAGTGGGATAAATGGTGGCCATATCATGCAAAGAATTTTCAAGGAAGATCACAAACGGAGGCAACCCTTTTTTCTTTGCTTCTTTTTGACGAAGATCCTTCAGCATATCAAATAACTTTTCATCTGCTGCTGCACCTGTATTGCCTGCATCACTTCCTTCATCATCATCAGCATTGGCTTCTTCATATAAATTATTCAGCACAATCTTAAATGATTTCGGCTTCTTCAAAAATGCTTCGCCTTCCTTGGTCATCTTCAGCAAACCATATTCTTCAATATCTTTTTGAATCAACCCATTCAACAACAGTTGACGTATGAGCGAATTCCAGAAATGAATATCTTTTCCTTTTCCACTTCCAAACTCTGGCACCTGGTCATGCCGGTACATTTGTATCTGCGGCGTTAACCTGCCGGTGATAACTGGTATTACATATTCAGCAGCAAAACGTCCATCCAGTGCTTTCACCGTTTTCAATACAATCACTGTTTCATCTTTCGCTTCAATTTTTTCTTTAGGATGTAAACAGTTATCGCAGTTACCGCAATTTTCATTGTGATAGGTTTCACCAAAATAATGCAGTAATATTTTTCTGCGGCAAACTGAACTTTCAGCAAAAGCAACAGTTTCCTGAATCATCTGTGCAGTTACTTCACGTTCACTCAAAGGTTTGTCACGCATCAGGTGTTCAAGCTTGCTTACATCTTTGTGCGAATAGTAAAGGATACATTTTCCCTCCATTCCATCTCTGCCTGCCCTGCCTGTTTCCTGGTAATAATTTTCAATGCTCTTGGGTATATTATAATGAATAACAAAACGGATATCGGGTTTGTCGATGCCCATTCCAAAGGCAATGGTAGCAACGATTACCTGCACATCTTCATTCAAAAACTTATCCTGCTTACCGGCTCTTACCTTACCATCAAATCCTGCATGATACGCAACGGCTTTAATACCGTTGGCCATCAGCATATCAGCCAGCTCTTCCGTTGTTTTGCGGTTGAGTGTATAGATAATGCCGCTCTTGCCTTTGTTTTGTGAAATGAATTTGACAATACTTTTTACTGCCTGGTCTTTATTGATCTTTGGTTGAATTTCATAATACAGGTTACCCCGGTTGAAGGAAGAAATATAAATGTCAGCATTTCTCAATCCAAGATTCTTTACAATATCACTCTGTACTTTGGGCGTTGCTGTGGCGGTTAATGCAATGATGGGAATGTTGGGATTGATCTGATCCATCATTTCTTTCAGTCTCCTGTATTCGGGCCGGAAATCATGACCCCATTCGCTGATACAATGTGCTTCATCAACAGCAAAGAAGGAAATAGTAAGATCACTAAAAAATTCAAGATTCTCCTGCTTGGTTAATGTTTCAGGAGCAACATAAAGCATTTTGGTTTTGCCTGCCAGCAAATCATCATGCACTTCTTTGGTTTCTTTTTTGGTTAAAGTTGAATTGAGAAAATGTGCCACATCATCTTTACTGCTGTAACTGCGTACCAGGTCAACCTGGTTTTTCATCAATGCAATCAACGGGCTTACAATGATGGCAACGCCTTCACTTACCAATGCCGGTAATTGATAACACAAACTTTTACCACCGCCTGTTGGCATAATCACAAATGTATCCTTACCATTCAGCAGGTTATTGATCACAGGTTCCTGTGTTCCTTTAAAAGCATCAAATCCAAATTGTTCACTTAATGCGGCATATATATCAACGCTGTGAGCATTGCCATGAATAGCTTTGCCGTTCGTTTTTTTGGTTGCTTTTGCTGCTGTTTCTTTAACTTTCGTTGAAGTTTTATTTTCGCCCTGAGGGACTTTTTTCTTAACTGTAGTCATCACTTTTTTTCTTTCTCTCTTTGGTTTTACAAACTGGAGTTTTTCAGCTGGCAGTTGTATGATTTTGCACTGATTGTGCTCTTTTTTAAGGGACACGAAGTTACTTAAACTGAGCCGTCTTTCCTGTTCAAATACTGCAAATGTTTGCCAAAAAAGGCCATTATAGGAGAAGATAAGTCAATTTCACGGGAATGTTTTTATAAAATGTACACATGAAACCAGCCCGGGAAGCGCCTTTTAGCAATTGATCCTTCTTCCTCTTTTCTGTTCTGCTTATTTAAAGTAGGTTTGCCCCGCCAATGAAAGAATCAAACCATATCAATTTAAAAGAAATTGCACAGCGAACAATTGCTTTAGAAGCAAGGTCAGTGGAAGGACTTTCTGCCTTGCTCACGGATGATTTTGATAAAATATGTACCACTGTTATTGAGGCGAAGGGTCGGTTAATTGTAAGTGGTATCGGCAAAAGCGCTGTGATTGCACAAAAAATTGTTGCTACGTTAAATTCAACGGGTACCCCGGCTATGTTTCTTCATGCAGCTGATGCAATTCATGGCGATTTGGGTATGATCCTGAATTATGATGTGGTGATGATCATCAGCAAAAGCGGCGAGAGCCCTGAAATTAAAGTGCTGGCACAACTGATCAAAAGTTTTGGCAACCCATTAATTGGTATGGTTGGAAATGTTGATTCTTACTTGGCCAAACAAAGTGATTATATTTTAAATACCACGGTAACCCAGGAGGCCTGCCCCAACAATTTGGCACCTACCAGCAGCACAACCGCACAAATGGTGATGGGTGATGCCTTAGCTGTTGCATTCATGGAGCTTCGTGGATTTAAGAGCAGTGATTTTGCAAAATTTCATCCCGGTGGTTTATTGGGCAAACGTCTTTATTTGAGAGTAGCTGATTTGTATATACACAATGAGCAACCAAAAGTTTTACAAACGGCCATGCTAAGGGAAGTGATTGTGGAGATCTCAAAAAAACGTTTGGGTGCAACGGCAGTGGTCAATGAAAAAGATGAATTACTCGGCGTAATTACGGATGGAGATTTAAGAAGGATGCTGGAAAAAGATAATTCCATCAACGAAGTTTCAGCAACACAGATCATGAGCAGCAATCCAAAAACAATTGAAGCTGATGCGCTGGCTATTGATGCCATGGAGCTGATGCGAAAAAATAATATCAGCCAGTTATTGGTTGTAGATAACAAACAATATCTTGGAATTATACATTTACACGATTTAATAAAAGAAGGTTTGATCTGAAAGGCGGGTAGTAAGTGGTAAGTAGTAAGCTATTGACCATTGACCATTCACCATTCACCATTCACCATTCACTATGAACAAAAATCATTACGTAGCCATCATGGCCGGTGGAATAGGCAGTCGTTTCTGGCCCATGAGCAGAACCAGTTTTCCTAAACAGTTTTTAGATATTCTGCATACGGGCCGCACACTCATTCAATCAACGTACGATCGCTATCTGCAGTTTATTCCTAACGAACATATTTATGTAGTTACATCAACAGAGTATGCAGACATTGTAAAAAAACAATTGCCTGATCTGCCTGTTGAAAATATTTTGTGTGAGCCCTCACGTAAAAACACGGCACCCTGTGTTGCTTATATTTCTTATAAGTTGCAGCAGTTAGATGAAGAAGGTTTGCTCATTTGTGCACCTGCTGATCATTTGATCCTTGATGCCCCTGCATTTACCAACGTATGTATGAATGCATTTGATTTTGTAAGCAGCATCAATGCATTGGTAACACTGGGCATTAAACCAACCTATGCCAACACAGGTTATGGCTATATTCAACACGAACCCATGCCAGTGGCCGATAATTTATATAAAGTAAAAACCTTTACAGAAAAACCTAATCTTGAACTGGCGAATACGTTTTTAAGCAGTGGTGACTTTTTATGGAATGCCGGCATCTTTGTTTGGAAAATAAAAAACATTATAAAGGCTTTTGAAAAATTCTTACCGGAGATGAATGATTTGTTTGTGGCAGAGAAGGGGTTGTTGAATACCGAAAGAGAGCAGGAAGCCATTGACCGCATATACCCCCAATGCACAAATATTTCTATTGATTATGGTATTATGGAAAAAGCCGATAACGTATATGTAATGCCTTCTTCATTTGGCTGGAGCGATTTGGGTACCTGGAACAGTGCGTATGAAAATATGGAGAAAGATTATTTTGCCAATGCTGTTGCAGGAAAACATGTAATGATCATTGATGCTACCAAAAACGTAGTGCATACCGACGATAAAAAATTGGTGCTGTTGCAAGGACTTGACGATTTTATTGTTGTTGACACAAAGGATGTATTACTCATATGCAAAAAAGACAAAGAGCAGGAAATCAAAGAATACGTAGCGGAAGTAAGACGAAATAAAGGTGATAAGTTTCTTTAGGCTAAGCGTTCAAAAGAGAAAAGGAGGTTCTTTATGTGAACCTCCTTTTCTCTTTTATCTTTTTTACGTTTAGCTAATTCTTATTGCTTATAAATTCAAATGCTTTAAAATCTTTTCGAAGGACTGATTTTTTTACTTTGGCAACATTGCTGATCACTTTGTATCGGTTCAGGTCTAATAACTCATGGGCCCTGCAAAAATTCTCCAACGCTTCTACATGAAACAATACATCATGCAGCCATTCCACTTCATGATCAATGGCCTGCTGACTGCGGTGTTCATTATTCAACAGTACTAATAAATCTCTTCTTTGGTTATGCTTCATCATCTTTTTTTCATTGGCTCGTTAATAACCTACCATCCCTTTTTTGTTGGGACATCCGCAACTGTTTTTCTTAGATGCACTGCAACCAGACAGCATTAGCACAGCTACTATCAATAATAGAAAACCAAACCTGGTTGAACGCTGCATCTGTAACATCATAAAGTTTTTACTGTTCATTGGATATTTGTTTTAAACCTCACTTACAAAATAACTATTTTTCACCTCAATTATTGTTATTTGTTGAATGAATGGACAAAAAAAGCCCCGGATTTTGCTGGCTCCGCTTGATTGGGGTCTTGGTCATGCTACCCGTTGCATCCCTATTGTCCGTTATTTTCAGGAAAAACACTGTGAAGTAGTACTGGCAAGTTCCGGAGCACAGGCCAGTTTATTAACGAAGGAATTTCCCGGTATTGCGATCAGGCAGTTGGATGGATACGGTATCCGGTACAATTCAGGTTCTTCCTTATTCGGCAGTCTGGCTTTGCAATTGCCGGGTGTTTTTACCAGTATTAAAAAAGAACATCGCTGGTTGGATGAATTACTGAAAAAAGAAAACTTTGATTTCATCATCAGCGATAACCGCCCCGGCTTCTGGAACAAACGGACAAATTGCATTTATATCACACATCAACTGCTTATTTACTCAGGTAAAGGAAAAAAATTGAATAGGTTGTTGCAGCAATTACATACCCGTTACATGAAAAACTTCAACAGCATTTGGGTTCCCGACCTGGAAGGCAACAAAAACCTGGCAGGAGAATTATCGCACCCGGCAAAACCAATTATTCAACCAACTTACCTGGGTTTGCTGTCAAGATTTGAAAAAGATAAAACGGTTCATCCTGTTTCTGATCTGCTGATTCTGTTATCAGGACCTGAACCACAACGAACAATTCTTGAACAAAAACTTTATCATCAACTGCAATCTTATGAAGGCAACGTTTTATTTGTAAGAGGATTACCGGAACAGCAAAAGGAGTCGCTTCCTTTTTATGAACACATCATTGTGCATGATCATTTACCGGCACATACATTGCAGGAAGCAATGGCATCTGCTCAATTAATTATTTGCAGAAGTGGTTATACAACATTGATGGATCTTACCAGGCTAAACAAAAAAGCAATCCTTATTCCAACCACTAGGCAACCTGAGCAGGAATATCTTGCGGCCTATATGCAGGAGCAACAATATTTTCCTTATATAAAACAAGATGCATTTGATCTGCCAACTGCAATACAAACTGCAAACTCATTTACTTATAAGCAATCATTTACTGATGAAGATTTTAGTTCCTATAAACAAGTAATCGATATACTCCTCCAGAACAAGCCATTAGCCTAAGTCATTTCCCAATAACTTTGCTGATTCATCTTTTTCTATTGATTGCACTGCAAACAAAAAAAGAACATTGGTCAGGTTTTTTTTGCCATTGTATCTGCTATGTTATTAAGAAAAAACTATCCTCCTGCAAACTGATTGCAGCAGCGCTGATTTTAACTGGAGTTTACCTGGTGAACAGGAAAAAAAATAGTGGGTTATTGATTCCATGTCCGTCGTTCAAACAACCAACGAAATCTTTTTGGTTGTTCAAAGCGCAGATCAAACCGCTTAATACTGTTAACTGACAACATCTGCATGGCTTCCTCTATTGAATCTGTTACAAGAAGTAGTTTATCGTCATCAGGTGAAATTGTTCCCTTCTCCTTCATGAGCGCAATGTGTTCAACTATTTCTTTATGAAAATCTTTGCCAAAAACTATCACCGGAAAGTCTTTGATCTTTTTTGTTTGAATCAGTGTAATTGCTTCAAACAACTCATCCAAAGTTCCAAATCCACCGGGCATGCAGATAAAGGCATAAGAATATTTGATGAGTAGTGTTTTACGAACAAAAAAGTATCGGATACTTACCCAGCGATCAAGATAAGGATTGGGCTTTTGCTCAAAGGGTAATTCAATATTGCAACCTACGCTCCGGCCACCTACTTCTTTTGCACCCCTGTTGGCCGCTTCCATTAAACCCGGGCCACCACCTGTCATTACGGTAAAGCCCATCTTAGCCACTTCGCCCCCTACTTTTTGAGTGAGAGTATAATATTCATGTCCTTCATTGTAACGGGCGGAGCCAAAAATCGTTACACAAGGCCCTACAAAAGACAAACTTCTGTATCCTTTAATAAACTCAATGAAGACCTTCCATGCAAACGTAAACTCTCTCCACCTGCTTTGAGGGCCTTCTAAAAATTTTATTTCACTGGGTGTATTCATAAAGGCTTCTTTAAAATGATCCATTTTATGTGCCGTCAAAGATTCATAAAAAAAAGCAAAAAATAGTTGGTTATATGCTTTCTTAAACATTAATTTTATATTCTGCGTTGAAGTCCACTTTCCCCGAAACACCTTTATTTACCTGTAGTATTTTTATCACTCAAAAACACGTAAAATGAAAAAGGTTTTTTCAGTTTTAGGAATGGTCTTCCTATCCACCACTTTTTTCTATAGTTGTGAGAAAAGTAAAGAAATTGTGGCAAGCCAAAACAACTCCCCGGCAGAACAAAAGTTAGCTCTCAGTACAAATACAACCATTGGAGCAAGTGTAGTTTCTGATCCATCTTGTGCCGGTCCTTATACCATTGTATTGGAAAGTGTTACTAATAATGGCAACGGTACATGGACATGGACATGGAGTGTGTTAAACCCCAATCCCGGTAATGGCAGCAATGGTACAATTCAAAACCTAAGCCATTGGGTTATTACATTAGGTCAGTGTGTATTGTTTACAGATGTCATTTCCGGAGCAACGAGCTCTGATGGAATTACCTGGACACCCTTTACACCAACATACCAAGAGGATCCTTCTATTTTAAATACCTGCAATATTGCTACCGGCAATGTGGTGAAGTTTAATTTCGGAACAACTGGTGCTGCAAAATCATATTATCAATTAACTATTGATGAAAATGTACAAGTGAATGCATCGGCAATTGCTTTTTACAAGAGTGGAGGAAATACAGGCTGTGGTCAAATTTGTTTCCCCGGTTTTGGATGTAAAGCAGAAGGACCCTTAGAAGGTTGCGCTTTCAGCCAGGGTTATTGGTTTTCAAAGCCCGGTGTTGTGTGGCCCGATGTAAATGGCGCTGATGCAGGTGTAATAACAATTGGCGGTAAATTCTATACGGAGGCAGAAGGAAGAGCTATTTGGAACACATCAAATGCAGGAGGAATTTCTGATGCGAAGAAAGGCTTTTGCCAGGTTGCTGCTATTTTATTAAGTGATGACGATGTTTTTCCAACAGCTACTGTTTGGCCCAATGTAACTATTGTACAAAACTGGTTGAGTACAAAACCTAAACTTTCTGCAACTGGTGCAGGAGGCACATTGAAAGTACAACCAAAAACCACTGCTACTACCAACGCTGCAGCTGGAGCTGCTGCGGGCAGTATAGGCAATTGGATCAATGCCAATCATTGCGATCCTCTATAAAAAATAATCCTGATAATAAAAATGCTGCTTCGTATTCAAGCAGCTTTTTTTATTTAGTTCTCTTGGGAACCCACTTCATTTCAGGAACAATTACAGGCTCCTTAAAATAATGCATGCGTAAACTATCATTCCATCCATTTGGATTTCTGTTGAATGTTTTACTGCTAAAGAAAATCATGCCTTGGATATTGGCTGTATTGCGTAACAATTCAATTTGCCGTGGAATCAAGGTGCTGTCTTTCCATGTATCGCTGCTGCCTGCCCGATAAATACCTAACCCGATATAACAATGTTTGCCATAGGTATGCTTGCTCCACCAGTCAATCAATACTTCATATGGTGCTGCTCTATGCCCGAACTCCCAATACAATTGCGGCGCTACATAATCGATCCATCCTTTTTCCAGCCACAATAAAATATCAGCATACAGATCATCATAATTGGTTTGCCCTGCTTTAGTATTACTGCCACGTGCATCTTTATCAATGTTACGCCAAACACCAAATGGGCTGATACCAAACTTTACCCATGGTTTTGTTTCCTTAATGATTTTGTATAATGAAAGAATGATGGAATCAACATTACTTCTTCTCCAGTCATCTTTCTTCATACCTTTTCCGTATTGCTGATAGGTAACTGAATCAGGAAATTCTTTTCCGGCAATACGATAGGGATAAAAATAATCATCGAAGTGAACGGCGTCTACTTCATAACGTTCGGTCATGTCCCGAATTACTTCTACAACAAATGCCTGTGCTTTTTTATGTCCCGGATCAAAATATTTTTTATCGCCATAATCCAAAAACCAATCAGGGTGAAGCCGGGTAATATGTGAAGCTGCAATGGATGCTTTACCTGATTTAAAATCAGCCCTGTATGGATTACACCATGCATGAAACTCCATTCCCCGTTTGTGTGTTTCAGTGATCATGAATTGCAAAGGATCGTAATAAGGCGATGGAGGTTTTCCCTGTACGCCAGTTAACCATTCGCTCCATGGTTCATAGGCAGATGGATAGAATGCATCTGTTGCGGGGCGTACCTGCATGATCACTGCATTCATTCCATTTTGCTGATGGAGATTAAGCAGGCGGACAAATTCCGCTTTTTGCGAATCAACAACCATTCCTTTTTTAGAAGGCCAGTCGATATTATCAACCGTTGCAATCCAAACAGCCCTGAACTCCTGCTTTGATTGTGCATTCATCAAATGTGCTGATGCAATAAAATATATGAGAACTAAAAAACGAATCATCATCAAAATTAATCAGAACCTCTTATTTTATCTAGTAGTTGGTTAAGAAGTTTTGCTTCTGCTTCATTGAGGTTTTCCATGATACCGTCTATCAGCTCCGGGTTCTTGTCAAGTGTTGCCAGCAAATTTTTTCCTTTTGCTGTAATGATTACATCCACCAGGCGTTTATCTTTTTTACTGATGGTTTTCTTTGCCAGGTTTTTAAGAACAAGACGATCAACAATGCGGCTGGTGTCGCTCATTTTATCCAGCATCCGTTCCCTGATCTGCAGCGTTGATAAGGGCTGACCGCTTCCCCGCAAGATGCGCAGAATATTAAATTGCTGCAGTGTAAGATCTTCTGCGTCGAGGTATTGCTTTAATTTCCCGGTGATCCAGTTGTGGGTGAAAATTAAGTTCACCACAGATTTGTGCTGTTCGCTTTTAAATTTTCGTAATTGATGAATGTCTTTTTCAATACCCATACCACAGTTGGTTTATATAGGTGATAATACGATTGCCGTTTAATTCCCCGCAAACTTGGAGGCCCCCACTAATAGAATACCAGTAATGGAATCGATCCTGAAATTTTTCAACTGCTCGTCGCTTTCAAATCCTTTCCCGTAAATCGTTTTTGTTTTCTGCCGTATTTCAACATCGCTGTTCGTAAACAGTTTGTGCAGGTTCTGTTCCCAAAACAGTTCATTGGTTTTGAGTGTATCACCATTAATCCTGATCACCACTACACTATCGGTCAATATTACACGGCTTTGCTGCTCATAATAAAATGCATGCTTGGCATCGAGATAACTTTCAATCTGCATACTATCATTATAAAAATCAACATGCAACTTATTAGGAAACTCAACTCTTGGTACGCTATCATAATAACGGAGCATAAAAGGTGCCGTTAGTTTGGCTTTTAATTTACCTCCTGTACTAAGATAACTGGTCACTTCTTTTACTTCATCAACGGTGAGCTGATTTTGCTGCATCTTGCGGATTTCCTCTATGTCATTTTCACAACCAAAGAAAAAAAAGCAGCCTGCTATGCAAGCTGCTGCTTTTAAGATGTTGATTTTATCATCAATCCAATTAGTCATATTTACGTTTAATGAACCAGATATCACTTAACGAGAAGCCAACTGTAAACCTAACATAGTTTTCACGTAATAAAGATGTGCTGCGGTTTCCTCTTTGCCCGAATTCAAATGCGGCGTTTACAATGTTACTACGGTTAATTTCTGCAAAAGAATAACGTTTAATTGGTAAGCCAAATCCAAAGGTAATTCCATATGTTTTCATGTCACTATCGATGTTAAGGGGCTCCACTCCAAAATGAAAACCTGCACGGTAGATCACCTGTCCCCAATAGGTTTTTGCTCTCCCGGTAGCATCAGGCAAATACTGTCCACCTAAATTAACTTTCCATCCATTTTGCAAACTGTCTTTGTTACCATAATAACGGTAGTTACCCCATTGAGAAAGTACAAGATCGGCGCCAAATCTCAGGTTGCCTTTTCCTTGTGCATCATACATCAAACCAAAACCATAAGTAGCAGGATAAATAATAGTACCCTTGATATTTTTAGTTTCAGAAATTGAATCAACTCTTTTTTCATTACCGGCATCATCAATAATGGTATAAGTTTCAAACACCTCATCTCGGGTTGCACGCATCTTACTTTGAAAAGTTGTATAGGCTCCTAATTGCAGTGAGCTTCTCTTTTTATTGGCAGTATCCGCACTCAGGTTGATCTTATATTGAACACCTATTTCTACTAAAGGAGCACCAAAATTATTTCGGATCTTTCTTTGTCCTGCCCTGTAACGATCAGAAACGGTATCGTTATAAATAGAAACCTTGGTTGTATAATCGGCACTCCCAAACCTGTAACCGCTGTTAACACCGATACTGAAATTTTTAATGCCGATGGCTGTTCCAATAAAAGCCTGGTAGGTTCCGCCATTGCCTTCATAAATCCGTTGTACACTATCGCCTGAACCAATGCGTTGGCCACCCTGAATATTGTAATTCACTTTTGTAAGAGGTCGCAAACCAAATGCAAGTCCCCAATCATATTTTGCTTTAACCGGCTTTATCTGGAAACCACCTGCTATATAAGGGATGAATGCATTATTGGACGTGTAAGTAGTTCCTTTATTATTGCTTAGTTTCCTGCTGTTAATGTCAATCCCCAGCTCAAGAATAGCTCTTTGCGGACCAAACTTGCTGTAAGAAGCAGGATTTACAAAATTGATGGTTTGAAAATCGCTGTATGCAGCCGATACATAACCCATGCCCCTGTTGGTAATATTACCAGAAGGAACAATATCGCCTAATCCATAACGACTCCAGGGGGAATTATCCTGAGAAAGGGCGGGGATCAAAATAGCTGAACTCAGCACAAAAGACAAAAAAACACGTTTAACGATTATACTCACTGATTGCATACAGACCTTTAAATATTAGTTGAGGGTCTGCAAATATCTGGTTTTTGAGCAGAGGAGCAAAATGAAGCGTATCGCCCCCGGTTAATTGCACGTTAAAGTTCCCGTACTTTTCAGC
>JBKJNM010000010.1:0-3173 GCA_046593655.1 Lacibacter sp.
GTAAAGCGTGTCAGGAATATGGTGTTGAGTTTGTAGGGCCACTTCCGGACTAGAACAATTATCAAGTGCCAGCTAATCAAAGATTGATATAGGATAAAGATGGAACTAATTAAATAATTAGCCTACAAAATGCACACAACTTGCACTGTGCAAAAAACCAAAAAAATTCTGATCTTTTTTATGGCTCAGCTGAACAATAATTGGATTGGTACAAACTATTGTTCTTTATCCCAATTGCTATCGGGACAAACACTTATTTTAAACCTTTATTCATTACTGTAATAAACCTTTGCTTTGCAAGCAAGCCTTTCCCTAAACATTCTAAGGCGATGCCTGGCAGAGCCGACCAGCCGTGATTTGAAGCTATTCTCTTCATTTGCAATACAGGCTTATTGTTTTAAATTAGCAGTATGCCTGTAAAACGAAAAACAACCTTGATGACGGCGAGTCCCTTGCAGGAGACTCGCCTGAGAAGAAGGATTAATTATCATGCTACCGACACCCTACAATTTGCAAGGACATTTGACAGACCCTTGAATTTTTCGTAAATTCGTTTAGTGAAAAAACGGCACAATCGGACTTGATTTTATTATTGACAAGTTGACAAATTCTATTGAAAACATTTCTACAGCGGAAGTTTTTGACACGGAAATTGTTGGGCTGAGCGCTATGGATATTAAGCAGAACCCGATTGGCAATTCAAATGGCACAAGGAACTCAAGGACAAAACCAAAGAAGTTTATAAGCTGACAACCGTCAATAATCCTACAATTATTCAAGGACTTTTGAGCATTGAGGACAAGAACGACCACATCTTTATGCACCTTATAGAAAGTTCAAAATTCAACAAGGGAAAGAACAAAGTGTATTTAGGTATTCCAGGAAATCTTGTAGCTTTTGCTTGCAAGGTTTCGGTTGATAAAGGCTATGAGGGCTTTCTTGCTTTTGACGCAAAGACTGCACTTATAAAACATTACGAACAATCACTTCATGCTACACATTTTCGTGGACTTAGAATGTTTATAGAAACAAGTGCGGCATTAAAACTTATTTCACATTACTTTAAAAGCTAAAAATATGGGACTGATTAAAGAACCGAAAAACGTTGATTTATCGACAAAGTCTGAACCCTGGACAGAACAAGAACTTGCTGACTTTAGAAAAATCATGCAAGGCATTAAAGCAAAAAATGCCAAGCGTAAAGAACGTTCATTACGACTTAGCACTAACAAGAAACAACATGCTTGACTAAGCACGAACCGCTTACATGAACTGTGTAAAAAACCAAATAAATTTTGATGTTTTTTATGGTTTGGCTGAATTGTAAATGCAATGACGTTCCTCTATGTCCCCATTGAAAAGTGCAAAGGGAAATTTATTTAAACTATACGAACACTTTATTTCTTCTTTTTCTCCACCTCTTTCATATTATATTCCTGTATTAACGGCGGGTATTCCGGGGACAGTGTAAAATAGATTTCGATATTCATGTTCTCCGCTTCTATGATAAATGTGCCACGTAATTGATTTTCTGCTTTCACTTCTTTTACTGCAATAATTTTTCCTGCTTTGGCAAACAG
Source organism: Lacibacter sp. (assembly GCA_046593655.1). Classification (GTDB taxonomy): domain Bacteria; phylum Bacteroidota; class Bacteroidia; order Chitinophagales; family Chitinophagaceae; genus Lacibacter. The sequence continues at coordinate 1,581 of JBKJNM010000010.1, forward strand.
ATCAGTGGCCTGTTTCTTTAAACTGTCAATGGGATAATCAGGAAAAAAGTTTTCAGCAAACAATCCGCTTTGTTCTGCCTTATTCCAATGGGGCAAGAGTTTCATCAATTCATTTTTGCGTTGCTCCAGAATTTTAGAAGCAGGCAATTGTTTTGGCTGCAGTCCTGCTATTTTTATTAATGTATCCAGCACCCGCAGGTTCACCCCTCCCATTGGCGCATAAGTGCGGTTACCAAATGCAACCACACCAATTCCATAATCGGGCATGATGCGCCACTGGCTTCCAAAGCCGGGCAAACCACCACTGTGAGCAATATAGATTCTTCCTTCGCAATCACTCATCCAGCCTAAACCATAACAATAAGCGGCTGTAATGGCGCAGGTTCTTCCATCAGGAAATTTATAATCAGCATTAAATGTATGCCAGCGCCACGGGTGATGCATTTCACGTACAGAACTTCTTTTGATGGGTCCGTTGTCTGCTGCATTGTTGGGCGGCCATGCAGAAAGATGAAAAGACATATATGCTGCAAACTCATCAATTGAACTGATCATGCTGCCCATTGCACCCCAGCTTCCATCTTTTGTATCGTGCAGCAAAACTTCTTCATTCCATTTTTCATTTAACCAACGATAACCATGTGCCAGTTTATCCGGGGCAACATCAGCAAATTCATAGGTAGTTGTTTTCATACCCAATGGTTCAAGAATGTTTTGTTTGATATAATCCTGGTAACGTATGCCGCTCACTTTTGTAATAATTTTTCCCTGCAATGCAAAACCAAGATTGCTGTACTCGTAAGCAATACCCGGCGGATTGGAAAACGAGATCTGCTTGCCAATGAATTCCATCAGGTCTTTATCCGTATCGGCTAATTGCCGGTCGCCCCAAGGATTGTCTTCAGGAAAACCGGCGCTATGCGACATTAAATGACGGATGGTTATATGCGGTGCGTCGGCGGCGGGGTATTTAATATTCTTTAACTCAGGAATATATAAATATGCAGGATCATCTAAATGCAGTTTGCCTTCGTCACGTAGTTTTAAAATGGCCATGCAGGTAAAACTCTTACTCATTGATGCAATGCGAAACAACGAAGACGAAGCAGCAGGTATTTTCTTTTCAATATCCGTGTAGCCATAACTGTTTTTATAAACCAATTGTCCATCTACTACAATCCCAAATGAAATAGCAGGGAAATGATTGTCTGTTGCATGATTTTTATAAATGCTGTCGATAACAGCAAAGGCCTTTTTTATTTTTTCCAACCGGCCTGTATCAGCAAAACTGGCCGGCACATAGGAGCTATCGTACAAAGTAGCGACAGTGCTTGTTTTCTCATCGCTTTGATTACATGAAATACAAACAGCTATTACAGTCATACATAGAAAAGAAATTCTCATCTTACAATGTTGTTTAGATAAACAAGATAATATTTAAAAGAAAATACGATTAATTTGTTTTGAAATACCAGCTCTGCGAACCGCTCAAACTGGTTGTTTTATGCAAAACAAGTTCAGTCGTTTTATTAGCAATTGTCAGTGACCGATCTTCAATGGATTTTCTTTTCTCAACCCCACAAATTTTGCTGC
>JBKJNM010000094.1:0-2945 GCA_046593655.1 Lacibacter sp.
TTGACGATTGTTGCGGTAAAGTAAGAATCCAATAGTACTGAATACGGCAATCAATGCTATGATGGCAATGGTTTTAAATTTGCCTTCCTTTTCAATTCGCTCCTGTTCCTGTTGTTGTAACTTTAATTGCTGATTGAATGCTGCCACCTGGAATTCCTTGATCCTGGACTTTTCTATCTTGTCAAGGCTGTCATTTAATAATGTTGCTGACCTTAAATAACCGAACGAGCTGTCGGTATTTTTTTGGTTATAATAATAATCTGAAATTATCCGGTAAGCAACGGCTAATTCTTTTTTGTAGCCGCCCAGCGTAAAAACTTCAAGGGCTTTTTTGGCATAAAGAAAACTTGAATCTGCTTTGTTTAACGATTGATACAGATTGGCTAATTGAAGACATGCATTTCCGGTATGCCGCGGATTATTACGCATTTCACTAATCTGAATTGCTTTTTGATAATTTTCCCTGGCGAGACCAATGTTTCCCATTTTCTCGTAAATAGTGCCGATAGAAGTATAGGTACTGCCTTCAAACTTTCTGGCATCTGAAGGTAACGTTGAATAAGTAGCCAGTGACTTCTGTTGATAGAAAAGGGCCGAATCAAACTTATTCAGTTTTAGATAACTGTCACCAATGTCAGGGTATAGCCCGGCTAGGTTTATAGTATCTCCTGCCAATTCCAAACGTAGAATTGCTTCATGGGCAATTGCAATTTGCTTTTCATAGTTACCGACAAAGAGATACAGGTACTCAAGAAAAGTATATAATAAACCGATTACTCTACGCCGGTACATTTGAGGTAATTGCCCCCTTTGCAGGTCTACTATTTTTTTTTCATTGGAAGGATCTTCAGCAATTTCCAATCCCTGGCTTATTACCCGTAGTGCCTCGGGATAATTTCCCGTCTTCATGAGATGCACACTCCTAAGTGCCATCATCTCAGCCTTATTCAATTGAAAGCCGAGTTTTTCGGCGATAACTATCCCTTTGTTACAATAATACAGACCACTATCAACGTTTATATCATCGTAAAAGCTTCCCAGCATGGAACAAGCATTCATACGGACTGTATCATTCGCTGCATACTGAAGTATCAGATAGGCGCTGTCTATTTGCCGCCGGGTCTGTGCTTTGCTTAATGCCGGCAATAATAAAAGCAACACTATTTTCAGTAATAATTTCATCTTATCAATTTAGGTAATGGGTAATTTCATTATAAATTCAGACCCCTCTCCATCTTTACTATTTACAGTTATCTCCCCACCATGTGCTTTTACAATATCATAACTTAAGCTCAATCCCAAACCTGTTCCATGTCCGGTTGGTTTGGTGGTAAAGAAGGGTTGAAATATTTTATCTAATACTTTTGGGGGGATACCATTGCCGTTATCACTTATAGAAATTAAAACTTTATCTCCAACTTTTTTGGTGCTTATAGAAACTGTTGGTTCATACACTTTACCGGCTTCGACAAGCTCAGCCTGACAGACTTTCTTTTTTTCATCCACCACATAAAACGCATTGGTAAGTAAATTCAAAACAACTCTTCCAATATCTTGCGGAATGATATTGATGTTACCAATCATTGCATCAAAATCCGTTTTGATGGTGGCATTAAAGGTTTTGTCTTTTGCTCTTAAGCCATGATAACTTAATCGTAAATATTCATCACACAATGCATTTATATCAGTTGGTTCTTTTACACCACTGCTGCTTCTGCTATGTTGCAGCATTCCTTTTACAATGGCATCTGCTCTTTTGCCGTGGTGGTTTATTTTTTCTAAATTCTGAATAATATCATAGGCAATTTCTTTTGCATCTTCAATATTACCTTTCTCTAATTCCGTTTTCATTTCATCCAGCAACTCTTTACTTACTTCTGAAAAATTATTTACAAAGTTTAACGGGTTTTGAATTTCATGGGCAATGCCGGCGGTAAGTTCACCAAGGCTTGCCATTTTTTCCGACTGTATCAATTGTGTTTGTGCCTGTTTCAGATCTACTAATGTTTTATCTACCTGTTGCTTGGCTGCTTCCAGCTTATTAAAATCTTCGTAGCGGGCATAGGCTGTAGAAAATGCATCGGCAACGGATTGAATCAAATTGATTTCATCTTCACTTAACCGGGTTGTATTCCCAACATACAACATACCCTGCAGAAAGGGAAGGAAGTGTAAATAGAATCCACCTTTAGGAAGTGTTTCTAAATATTGCTCTGGTGTGGCAAGAGCGCCTTGTTTTATCAAGCTATCTGCAAATTCAGTAAAGGCAGCTTCATTCCAATGGTCAATATATTTTTCTTTTTGTTTCCAATTGCTAAGAATAAGGGAAATATTGCCGGGGGTTTGATAAGGAACATGAAAAGCAGCGATGGCTTTTCCATCAGGTGTTGAAAGAAAAGTATGAATGAATTGTTCTGATTCATCCATGATGAATACGCCACAACGGATAAAAGGAATACCGAGTATATTGAGTTCATTCCATATTAAGGGAGTGATCCTTTCCAAATCGCTTACGGTGCGCATAGAAGCGATTTCTGCACGAACCCGATCAAGTGCTGCCTGTTTTATTGCCTCCCTTGCATTGGCTTCAGATTTTTGTAATTCGATATAACGCCTGAATGTGAGATCAACTACAGATGCGAACCTTTTTAAAATTTTTATTTGTGCTTCTGTATAAGGTTTTTCTGACCAGCCATAAAACTCTCCTTCGGAAAAGGGAAGGAAATAACCATGCTGTTCATATTCCGCCTGTTGTTGCGGAACAACAAAGTTTGATGTTATTTTTTCATAATAGCCTTTTAATAGTTCTCCCTTTAATACCGGAAAATAGTCTTCGTTACGCACCCATCTATCGTAAATTTCTGATAATACTTCATGGTCTTGTAACATTGCCCAACCAACCAACGAAAGATGATACCCTTCTTCAGAAGACGTTGCCGCATATA
>JBKJNM010000136.1:0-49169 GCA_046593655.1 Lacibacter sp.
TAGCTGACTCTGTAATAAATCAAGTGCGTTGAAACCTGATGAGTAAAATAGCATTGATATTGGAGCATCAGCCAGGGTACATCCTTAAAGCGGAAGTTAGCAGCAAGAAATGGTTCAATAAATTCAATCCGGGAAGTGCTTATATCTTTCAGGTAGTAATCAATTATTTCCTGCTCTGTATAACTTGTTTTGATACTTGCATTCCCGGTATTTACATATTTCAAACCAAGACTGAGAAAGAAATTTTTTCCAGGATGAAGCGAAAGCGATGGTTGAATAAAAAATCTATTAGTGTTGGCAGTATAAAATCCTGATGAAGTTGTATTGCCATTTTCGATATACCTGTCTCTGATATTTAATTTTCCAAAACCATAGCCCGCAAAGCATTCAACCACAACAGTATTCTTTTTAGTTAGGGGATAGAATATTCCTGCACCTAATTCAAATTGATTTCTTTTGTAATTAACGATGTCTGAGTAAGCAGAGCTATTAACAGCGTATTGAAACTGTTCCCTTTCTTTAATGGTACCAGAGTAAGAAGCCAATACGGCGATATGATTTGTGATTGCATAAGCTGATTGAAGGTTTATATTAATATCAGTGTTTTGATCTCCACCTGATTCAAGTGTTGTGTAATATCCGGCAGATACAGTAGCTGCTAACCTGGATTCATTTTTTTCTTTGAAACCCGGAGTATTTGGTGCAACAGGAGAATAAGCATAACGAATTTCGGAGCAGGAAGAAAAAAGAAAGAGAACGGTTATAAAACGCAAAGCAGAGTAGTTCATAACAAAGGGATTTAATGAATGAAAAATTCTTGTTCTAAAGTAACCTGTTATTTATTTCATTAGTGATCAGATATTCGCCTTTAGTGCGACTTTTCTACATCAAATTCGCCTTTAATGCGACTTTGATGTAGTTTTAGATTACTTGTCGCTTAAAAGGCAATTTTTTATGGAACAACTTCAGGTCAATTTCTTTAAACATCTGTCTCAAAAACTGGCAGAAAACAGAAAGATGTCGGATGAATTGGTTGAATTGCTGGGCATCAGCAAGGGAGAGGCTTATAAAAAAATCAAAACAAAAAGTTTGTTAACCATTTCACAGATCAAATTGCTTTGTGATAAGTTCCAGGTTAGTTTCACCATTGAAGGAAAAGAAAACAGGTCGAGTGCCAATATTAATTTCACAGCTTTCCATTCCGGCAAAATTGAAGTGAAAGATTATATCAGAAGCCTTGAAAAGTTCCTTGGCAATATTGCTGCATCAAGTAACAGAAAGCTGAGTTGTGCAACTGATGATATTCCCATTTTTCATCTGTTTCAGTATCCTGAGTTGACTGCTTTTAAACTTCACTTCTGGCAAATGCGAATTATTGACCAGGCGCCGTTCAAATTGAATTTGAATGATTGGGGGCCTTCTATTCTGCAACCGGCTGCAAGGATGCACGAACTTTACCAAACAATTCCCAGTGTAGAAGTGTGGACGAAAACAAGCTTATTGAATACGCTTGATCAGATTAAATATGCTGCTGAAGCAAAGATTATTACAGATAAAAAAGTAGGAAGGCTTATTTGTACCCAGCTTCGTTCTGCATTGGCAGATATAGAAATGTATGCCGTTAACCGTAATAAATTATCAAAAGAGGATGTGGTCTTCGACTGGTATTTTTATGACATCATCGGCACCATAACGTATTTAGCCGAAATGGACGGTGAGCTATCAACCTTTATCCGTTTCAATACATTCAATACGATTCAGGAACAAAATGGCCCACTTTGTACAGAAGTAAAACACTGGTTGGAAAATTTAATTAAAGATGCAACGGGGTTTAGCGGGCAGGGAAGTGTACAGCGCAATAAATATTTAGCAGCAGCCTATGATCAATGCGATGAAATGGCTGAATTGTTTTAATTAAGCCAATAAAAAATCCTTCCACAACAAAAAGCTGTGAAAGGATTTTAATTGTATGACGATTTACATCTGATTAATAATCTCTGTTATAACCGCCGCCGCCGCCGCCTTTGTAGCCGCCACCGCCGCCGCTGCCACCTTTGTAGCCGCCACCACCGCCGCTGCCACCCTTGTAGCCGCCTCCACCTCCGCTGCCGCCGCGGAAGCCACCGCCTCCACCACCGCCGCCGAAGCTGCGTTTCTTAAAGCCACCATCATCTTTTTTGGGCTGGGCTTCGTTTACCACAATCTTGCGTCCCTGAACATCAGTGTCGTTCAGTTGGCTGATTGCAGCTTGGGCTTCTTCTGCATTATCCATTTCAACAAATGCAAAACCTTTACTACGGCCCGAAAATTTGTCGGTTAAAATTTTGGCAGAGCTTACAGCGCCAAATTGCTCAAACAGTGCAGCCAGGTCTTCGTTCGTCATGGACCAGGACAGGTTTCCTACGTAAATGTTCACAAGAAAAAAATTAAAAACTAAAAATCGTGAACCAGAATAGCAGCTGAAGACCTAAGGAAACTCATCAACAAGAAAAGGACCTGATGGTTCAGAAACACGAACTGAATTCACATTAACGGGGTAAAGATAATGATTTTGTTGAAAGACGGGGATTCCAGCAAATATTTCGTAATTTTTTTTTAAAGCCCGTTATTTCACTTCCTGCATATCAACCAGCCTCCTGTAAAATCCATTTTTGGCAACCAGTTCATTATGGGTACCTCTTTCTACAATCACCCCCTTTTGCAGAACCAATATCTCATCGGCATGCCTTACGGTTGAGAGCCTGTGAGCAATCACTAAACTTGTTCTATCCTTCATCAAATGATTAATAGCATCCTGAACGAGGCGTTCACTTTCTGTGTCAAGTGAAGAAGTCGCTTCATCCAGTATGAGAATCGGTGGATTTTTTAAAACTGCCCTTGCAATGGTTACACGCTGGCGTTCACCACCGCTAAGCTTGCTTCCCCTGTCGCCAATATTTTCATTATAGCTGTTGTCTTTTTGAATAATAAAGTGATGCGCATTGGCAATTGCAGCAGCTGATTCAATTTCCGCAGAAGATGCATTTGGTTTGCTTAGTGCAATATTACTGGCGATGGTATCATTAAAAAGAATGGGTTCTTGTGTAACAATACCCATAAAATGCCGGAGGCTGTTTAATGAATATTCTTTGATGTTGATACCATCTACTAAAATTTCTCCTGCTGTTACATCATGAAATCTTGGAACAAGATCGGCCAATGTAGATTTGCCTGATCCACTTGATCCTACCAACGCAATGGTTTTTCCTTTTTCCAATATTAGATTGATATTGTTTAAAACAACTGTGTCATTATAAGCGAATGACACGTTTTTAAACTCAATACTTTTTTCAAATGATGCAAGAATAACCGGGTTTTCTTTTTCTTCTACTACAACGGGTGCGTTTAATATTTCTTCAATACGTTCAATAGCGGCACTGCCTCTTCTTGTATTGTAATAAGCTGATGAAAGTGATTTGGAGGGATTAATGATTTGCGTAAAAAACAAAATATAGGTAATAAAACCGTCAGGTGTAAGACCTCCTGGATTATCGCCCAATACCATTCTGCCACCAAACCATAATACACCACTTAATACCATTACACCCAAAAACTCAGATAAGGGTGATGCCATATCTTTCCGGAAGTTGATACGGTTACGGATATGATTGAGCTCTACATTCATTTGATGAAACCTTTGCCCCAGCAGCTTTTCAGCAGTAAAGGCTTTGATGACACGAATGCCACTGAGAGTTTCATCGAGTATTGATATGATCAGTCCGTTTTTTTCCTGTGCATCTGTGGATTGTTTTTTTAATGAACGGCTCACTCTTCCAATGATGAATGCGGCAACCGGTAAAAAAATAAGTAGAAATAAGGATAATTGAGGACTGATGATGATCATCATGATCAGATAAAATAAAATTGTCAATGGTTCTTTGATCAATGCTTCTAATGCCATCATTACACTCCATTCCACTTCATTGGCATCATTACTCATACGTGAAATAAGATCACCTTTTCGTTGCTCAGTAAAAAAACCGATAGGAAGCTGCAACACTTTTTCATACAAATCACCTCGCAGTTTGGTCATAACACCATTACGCATGGGAGCTAATACACGATAGGAGAGATAGAGAAAAACATTTTTTAAAAAAACAGAAGTAATGATAATGCCGCATATAAAAGCCAAAGCAGACTCTGTACCTTTATCATTGATCAATGTGCTGATAACATAACGCATGTAGGCAAGAATACCTTTTGCAGAAAAAATAAATTCAGGTTTGTCCAGTGTTAATTTTTCTATACCGAATAATAGTTGCAGAAAAGGAGCCAGCATGGCCAGCGATACCATTGAAAAAACAATGGATAAAATAATGAAGAGGAAATAGGAGCCGATGTTTCCTTTATACCCTGCTAAGTATTTGAAGATCCTTTTAAACTGTTTCATTTTGTAAACGCCGCAAAGTAACTACTTTTACAGCGTTTAATTGTTGCAGATATGTTAGAAGGAAAACGTCAGAAACAGGTAGCCGGGGTTATTCATGAAGAAATGACAACTATTTTCAGGAAAATGGGTTTGAGTATGGTTGATGGTGGTTTGGTTTCCATCTCATCCGTAAAAATCACCCCCGATCTGCTGGAAGCGAGGATTTATCTGAGTGTGTTCCAGGCAAAAGATAATGCTGAAGTGCTTAAGAAAATAGAAGAAAGAGGATCCGAAATCAAACGTGAACTCGCCTCTAAACTCAAACACCAGTTACGCCGCATCCCGGAAATTAAATATTTCCTTGATGATACTTTAGACCAGGTGTTTAAAATGGAAGAGCTATTTAAGAAAATCGACGGAGAGAAAGAGGCTGAAAGCTAATTAATGAAAGCAAAACGCAGTATCTGAACTTTCACAGGTGTTTACTTAAAACTTAAAACTTAAAACTTCTTTGAACTTTCTCTTTGCCTGGCGATACTTTAAATCAAAAAAATCAACGAATGCCATCAATATTATTGCATGGGTAACGGTCAGTGCTATAGCTGTTGGTACTGCTGCATTGGTGGTTGTACTCAGTATCTTTAACGGCTTTGAAGGATTAGTGAAAACTTTATATTCCTCTTTTTATCCCGATTTGCGGATTACATCTGCTCAGCAGAAAGTAATGGTCATTGATTCAGCTTTATTGCAAAAAATAAGATTATTGAAAAATGTTGATGCACTCTCAATGATTGCAGAAGAGAATGTGCACTTACAGAATGGTGAATACAGAACGAATGCTGTGATAAAAGGTGTGGATCATTTTTATACCCAAGTAAGCGGCTTGCCTGAACGAATGAGCAATGGAAAGTTTGATGTTGGAAATGAAGAGATACCTGCATTAGTTTTGGGTTCAGGAATTGAAAATGCATTGAACCTGCTCAGCGACCGTTCCATTACTCCTGTTACTGCTTACCTGCCTAAAAGAGGCGTTGCTGCAACGGATAACCCCATGGAATCTATCAGCACCGTTAATTTACAGCCCACCGGATCATTTACCATTCAGCAGGATTTTGATAATAAATATGTCATCACCAACCTGGCCATTTTAAAACAAATGCTGGGGCTCAGGGAAAATGAGTACAGTTCTGCCGAAATAAAACTAAAAAATATTTCAACAGAAAAAGAAGTGATTGAGCAGGTGCAGCAATTGCTGGGGAAAAATTATTTAGTTGAAAACCGGTATCAGCAAAATCGTTCATTGTTTGCCGTTATGCAAATGGAAAAATGGGCAATTTATGGCATCTTATCTCTTATCCTCATCATTGCTGCTTTTAATATGGTTGGTGCATTAACGATGCTTGTATTGGAAAAGGAACAAGACATACAGATATTACAGGCAATGGGCGCCAGTAAAGCATTTGTTCAAAAAGTATTCTTAACTGAAGGTGTACTTCTTGCATTTGCAGGAAGCCTGATAGGAATTATCCTTGCTTTGATCTTTAGTTACCTGCAGGTTACATTTAAATTGATTCCACTGCAAGGGTCATTTGTTATTGATTATTACCCGGTGAAAATATTGATTAGCGATCTGTTGTTGATTATAACAACCGTATTTGTAATTGCTCTTCTTGCATCCTGGATTCCTTCAGTAAAAGCGGCTCGGCAAAAAATTTCTTTAAGAGCGCAATAGATCAATAATCACCTAAACTTGTTTCTCCCAATTGTTGCAATGCATTGGCTAATTGTTCATCATTAGGAGCAATACCGTGCCATTCGTGACTGCCAACCATAAAATCAATACCCTGACCCATCTCGGTTTTCATCAAATTCACAATTGGTTTTCCTTTACCAAGAAACGATTTGGCTTTTTCAAAACCGGCAACCATTTGATCCATATCATTACCATCTTCAATGATGAGGGTTTCCCAGCCAAAAGCTTCAAACTTGCCTTTGAGATCGCCTAGACTCATTACTTTTTTTGTAGGGCCATCAATTTGTTGACCATTCCAATCAACTGTGGCAATAAGGTTATCCATTTTATAGTGTGCTGCAAACATGATCGCTTCCCAGTTTTGACCTTCCTGTAATTCCCCATCGCCATGCAAAGTATAAACAACGGTATTTTCTTTATTGAGCCTTTTGGAATAAGCAGCACCAATGGCAACACTCAGGCCCTGACCCAATGATCCCGAAGCAATTCGTACGCCTGGCAAATGTTCATGAGTAGTAGGGTGGCCCTGCAGCCTTGAATTTAATTTTCTGAAAGTCTTCAATTCTTCAATGGGAAAATATCCGCTTCGGGCAAGCGTAGCATAAAAAACAGGGGATATATGACCATTTGAAAGGAAGAAAACATCTTCACCTGTTGCATTCATGTCAAAAGCCGGATTGTGTTTCATTGCCTTGAAATACAGAGCAGTAAAATATTCTGTACAGCCTAATGACCCACCGGGATGACCGCTTTGACAACCATGTACCATACGGACAATGTCTCTCCTTATTTGGGTTGCTATTTCTTTCAGTTCTGCCATTTTTTTTGAATTGCGGCAAAGCTAACAGAAAAATATTTTTGGCTTCAGTAAACTTTTTCACGGTTTTTGGTATCTGACCTTGGATATTTATAGCTTAAAGTGTAAAATTTGATTGTTATTATGTCTTTTGACTTTCGGGCTATATGATTAGCTTTGCAACTTAGTAAACTTGAACTTCATGGATCACCTTCTTATAGGATCGGTAATTGCATTCCTACTTACATTTTCAGCTATTCCCATTATTATCAGGGTAGCTGAGATGAAGCATTTATTTGATGTGCCCGATGACAGGAAGCTGCATGCCAATCCAGTTCCTTCGCTTGGTGGTATCGGTATTTTTGCAGGATTTATCATGGCCTTTCTCATTGCTGCACCCACAGGTTGGGCCGAGCTTCAATATTTTGGGGCTGCTTTTCTTGTGATGTTTTTTCTGGGGTTAAAAGATGATATCGTTGTTCTTACACCATTGAAAAAGTTTTTAGGACAGTTACTGGCTGCATTTATCATTGTTTATAAAGGAGGAGTGTTAATTGATGGAATGTTTGGTTTCCTGGGAATGGAAAAAATGCCATTCCTCCTGAGTCTCATATTTACCTACCTCACCATCGTTGTAATCACCAACTCGTTTAATTTGATTGATGGGGTGGATGGTCTTGCAGGATCGTTGGGCTTATTTACAAGCATAGCCTTTGGTGTTTATTTTGTATTGGCCGATCAGCCGCTGTATTCAATAATGTCTTTTTCTATGGCGGGAAGCCTGCTTGCTTTTTTAATATTTAATATTTCTCCTGCAAGAATCTTTATGGGCGATACTGGGTCTTTGCTGCTGGGGTTGGTTAATTCTATCCTTGTTATTAAGTTCATACAAATTGCTACGGTACCTACGGCAAAAGTTTTTCTCCCAGCCGCACCAGCTATAGGATTTGCTATTTTATTTGTTCCGTTATTTGATACGCTCAGGATTTTTGCATACCGCATTTTATCAAGACGGTCACCTTTCAGTCCCGATCGTAACCACGTACACCATTTATTACTTGCAAAAGGATGCAGTCATAATATGGTTACTTTCCTGGCTGTTTCCTTTAATATTCTTATTGCTGGTGCCACCTTACTGGGCAGGAATCTGGATATTACTTTTTTATTACTTGGCCTCATCAGTGTTGGTTTTTCAGTTATAAGCGTGCTCATTTATTCAAACAGGGCTAATCGCCGCAAACTGTTCCCACTTTCATTTGATGCAAAAGAAAAAATTGGCAGCGAAACCAAGATCATACCTATAAAAGCAAGTGCCCCATTGCATGAGCCCGAAGAGATCTCCAAATAATCATCGTTTTTTATTTGATTACAATAAAATCAATTTTATTAGGTTTGCAGCTTAATAATGATTCATTGTATGACAGACGAGCTTTCTATAATTTTGATGGATGCCGAAGACCACATGAAAAAGGCCATTCAACATCTTGAAGTTGAATTGGTAAAAATCCGTGCAGGCAGAGCCAACCCTAATATGCTGGATAGCATCGTGGTTGATTATTACGGAACTCCTACTCCTATAGGCCAGGTTGGAAATATCAGCGTGGTGGATGCAAGAACAATTACCATTCAGCCATGGGAAAAAAATATGCTGCAACCTATTGAAAGAGCAATCATCAATTCAAATATTGGATTAACGCCACAGAATGATGGTAATATTATCCGTTTGTTCCTACCGCCATTAACCGAAGAAAGAAGAAAAGAATTAGTAAAAAGAGTGAATGGTGAAGGTGAGCTTTCTAAGGTTGCCATACGCAGTATTCGCCGGGATGGAATTGAACACATAAAGAAATTGCAAAAAGATGGTTTAAGTGAAGATGCTGCAAAAGATGCGGAGAAAGATATCCAGGCACTCACTGATCGCTATACCGTGCAGATCGATCAACATCTTGAAGTAAAAGACAAAGAAATCATGTCGGTTTAAAAAAAGTAATAATCAAACACGAAGGAATGCAGGTTGCATTCCTTTTTTATTGCCTGTTGGCGAGGTAAACGCCTGCAAGAATAATTAACAGGCCAAGCACCTGCAAGAGTGTTATCACTTCATGTGCAAGCATGCCCCACATCACAGCAAAAAAGGGAACTCCATAAGTAACCATAGAAGAAAACAATGGCCCTGCTCTTTTCATGAGCATGTAAAATAAAACAGAGGCAACAGCTGTTCCAAAAACACCTAATACTACCGACGCAGCAGTGGCTTTGATAAAAGCTTCATTCGTAAACGAATGATGTTGATATCCCGATGCAACTAATACTATGATTGAAGGAATCAATAACGATACAAATGCAACAGCAGCAATATGCAATGAACTGATGTGCTTTAAATATTTATTGATGATGTTTACATTCAATCCATAACAAAATGTTGCAATCAAGATCAATGAGGCAAAAAACAAATCGCTGTTGCCGGCATTGGCTGTTTTTGCAAAGAATAAGAGGAGCATGCCGCCAAACCCAACCAAAACACCCAGCAATTTCTTCCATTGAACAGGTGAATTGAAAAATAGGGCACCTGCAATGATTACAAGCAACGGAGTTAATGCATTGAGCATGCCGGCCAATGCACTGTCAATTTTTGTTTCGGCTACACAAAAAAGAATGGCCGGAATAAAACTTCCAAGCATACCCGTTAAAATGATCAACCCGATTTCTTTGCGTTGTATTTTCCTGAAAGCTTTTAAAGCAAAGGGAAGCAACACAATACCTGCACTAAACATGCGCATGGCTGCTACTTCATAAGGCGACAATTGTCTCAGCCCTTCTTTCATTAAGATGAAGGAACTACCCCATATAAAAGAAAGGATGATGAACAGGAGCCAGTTAAATAGTTTTGGATGCATAAATGAAGCTGCAAATGTGAATGAAATTAGCGGAATAGAAACAAGATATTTATATTCGTTAAAATAACTTTTATGGCAACAGTTAAGCTATCAGCCATCAGTACAGTGGCTCCCAAAGAATTTAATAAAGAAAAGACCAAAGCAAAAACAGAAAAGTTACTGGTTGAATTAGATGAATTGCAAAACCTCCTGATTGCAGAGAATAAACATTCATTATTAGTAATCATACAGGGAATGGATGCAAGTGGAAAAGATGGTGCTATCAGGAATGTTTTTGGATCCTTGAATCCCATGGGTGTTTCAGTGAAGTCGTATAAAGCTCCAACACCAGAAGAATTATCGCATGATTTTTTGTGGAGAATACATGCACATGTTCCGGCAAAAGGGAACATTAAAATTTTTAACCGCAGTCATTATGAAGATCTACTCATTACAAGGGTGCATGGTTGGTGCGATGATGCCACTGCTTTAAAAAGAATGAAAGCCATCAATGATTTTGAAGGCTTAATTACCAAACATAATAATACACAGGTGCTTAAGTTTTATCTGCATATTTCACCAAAAGAGCAACAGGAAAGATTGGAGGAACGTACGCATGATCCTCGCAAAATGTGGAAGTATAATGAAAAGGATTTTGATGAAGCCAAACTTTGGGGTAAGTATATGAACTATTATGAAACATGTTTTAATACCTGTAATAAAATACCCTGGCATATTATTCCGAGCGATCAGAACTGGTATAAAGAACACCTGATTGCCACAACCGTTCATGATACTTTGGTAAAACTGAAGATGCAATATCCTGGATTGAAAAAATAAAAGATCTGTCATTTGTTCAAACAACTATAATCGTATTTTTTTTAATTTAACTAAAACCAACTATTATGGGAATGCTCAAAGAATTTAAAGATTTTGCAATGAAAAGCAATGTTGTAGACCTTGCAATTGCTGTAATCATTGGTGGCGCCTTTGGCAAAATTGTAAACTCTCTTATTGAAGACATTATTACACCCGTTTTGCTGAAACCTGCATTGGAAGCTGCAGGCGCTGCAAATATTGAAACCTGGGCACCGGGCGGCATGTTGGTGGGTAAATTCATTTCGGCCATCATTTCATTTGTTGTGATTGCATTTGTACTATTCCTGATTATTAACGGAATAAATGCGTCAAATAAAAAGAAGGAAGTTGCCCCTGCACTACCAGCAGAAGATATTGTCCTGCTTCGTGAAATCCGGGATGCTTTAAAAAAATAAACCTTTACCAACTATCCATACGGTAATGGCTGCAATGCTTTTGCCGTATTTTTCACAAAGGTATAAGCGATGGCATTTTACTTGCCGTGAAGGTTTATCAATAAAAATAACTCTTATGATAAAAAGAATCTGTTGTACAGTTCTGCTTGTTGGTGCTGCATTCGCAGTGTGTGCACAAGACAAGGATGTTCAAAAACTAAAGAATGAAAGCAAACGGGATATTAAGAAAGATGAAAAACAAAAAGAAGGCTGGACAAAAGGCGGTGTATTTGCACTCAATATCTCACAAGGCAGTAGCCATAACTGGGCAGCAGGTGCCGAGAAGTTTTCTTTTTCACTCAACGGGTTATTAAATACCTATGCCTATTTAAAAAGAGAACGAAATTCATGGGATAACACTGTGAATATGCAATATGGTATGGTGAATACAACCAGCCTGGGTACACGTAAAAATGATGATCGTTTTGATTTGCTGAGCCGTTACGGGTATCAACTGAAAAATCCGAAGTGGTATATATCCGCATTAGGTAATCTCCGTTCACAATTCAGCAATGGATTTGCTTACGAAGCCAATAATGTAAAAAATAAAAACTCATCATTCTTTGCGCCGGCGTATGTTTTGTTATCTCCAGGTATACTTTATAAGCCCGATGCAACTTTTGATGTATTTCTGTCGCCGGTAACATCAAGATGGGTTATTATAACGGAGTCTAATAAAAGCTTACGGCGCTTGTTTAGTTTTAGCGATACAACAAAAAGTGCTTATTATGAAATTGGCGCTTTTGCAACAGCTAATCTCAAAAAAGACCTGGCAAAAAATATCAACCTTGTAAGCCGGTTGGATCTGTTCAGCAATTACAAAAAGAATCCGCAGAATATAGATGTTTTTTGGACGAACTTATTGGGTATGAAAGTGAATAAATACCTTGGTGTAACAATTGGGTTCGATTTAATTTATGACCATGATGCAAAAGATCCGAAAGTACAGGACAAACTCATGGGTACTCAATGGAAATCCTTGATTGGCGTGGGCTTCTCAGCAAATTTTTAGTGGATGGATTACCCTACATTTGCAAGTCACGGAAGAGAAATATCCCGTGACTTTTTTGTATAAAATCAACCTGCTTTGCAAACAGACTCATACCATATAAAACTCCCGCAGTTCGAAGGCCCTTTTGATCTGCTTTTATTTTTTATTGAACGGGACGAGCTCGACATTTATAATATTCCCATTACCGGTATCATCAAAGATTTTCTTGATTTTATTCATAAAAGTGAGCAGTTGAATATTGAACTCTCCAGCGAGTTTATTTTATTCATCTCCACACTCATGCGTATCAAAGCAAAAATGTTATTGCCACGCAAAGAACTCGATGAACAGGGAAATGAAATTGATCCACGCCAGGAATTGATCGACAAAATTCTTGAATATAAACGATTCAAAGAAGCCAGTGCACAAATGGCTGAAATGGAAGCACTGCGTATGCTCATGCTCAAACGGGGAAATATTTCCCATGAACTTTCAATGATTGGGGAAGAAGCTGGTGAGGGAACAGAAATCCAAACCATTACCATGTTCAAACTGATGAAGACGTTTGAACGGGTAATGAAAAAACACAATGAACGTTTTAATAAACCTGTGCATACAGTTGTGCAATACAACTATACCATGGAAGGCAGCCGTGATTATATGCTCAATATTGTGAAAGAGGAAAAGACTATGCCGTTTGAAAAATTATTTGATATCTGTGAAAACAGGATTCATGCTATTTTCCTGTTTCTTTCATTGCTCGAGCTTTCACAGCAGCAGTTTATGAGTTTGCTGGTTGGCGAAGGGATGAATAATTTTATTATTGAGTGGAATGAAAACAGGGAACCCGATGTTGACCAGCTATTGATGCATGGTCCAACACCCGAAACAGAATAGTATTTCTGAAAACAATTCAATAAAAAATCCCTTATTAAAAAGGGTATTTTTGTATCAGTCAGTTCTTTTATCCGTTAATAGTAACTTTCACATTCATCATGGCCCTGACTGTTTTTGCAATTCCATTGGCATCAATTCCTATTTCATCATATAGTTGTTTGGGTGTGCCGTGTTCAACCAAACGATCAGGTATGCCCATGATTTTTACTTCAGCTTTATAATTGTGTTCTGCCATGAATTCAAGTACTGCACTTCCAAACCCACCTTTAATGGTTCCATCTTCAACGGTAATAATCTTTTCAAATTTGCCGAATACTTCATGCAACATTGCTTGATCCAGAGGTTTTGCAAAACGCATATCATAATGTGCAGCATTGATGCCATCATTTTTTAATTCACGAATTGCACTCGCTGCAAAATTTCCCGGATGACCAAAGGAAAGAATGGCAATGCCTTCGCCATCTTTCAACTTACGTCCTTTACCAATTTCTATTTCTTTCATTTCTGTTCGCCATTCGCTCATTACACCTTCTCCTCTTGGATAACGAATGGCGATGGGAAGTTGGTGCGATTCAAGTTGTGCCGTGTACATCATGTTCCTTAATTCACTTTCGTTCATGGGTGCAGCAACAACCATATTGGGAATACAACGCATATATGCAATATCATAACAACCATGATGCGTTGGACCGTCTTCACCAACTAATCCGGCACGATCTAGACAAAAGATTACCGGCAATTTTTGAATGGCCACATCGTGCACCACCATATCATATGCACGTTGCATGAAGGATGAATAAATATTGCAGAACACTTTCATTCCCTGGGTTGCCATACCTGCACTGAGTGTAACAGCATGTTGTTCGCAGATGCCCACATCAAATGCACGGTGCGGCATTTTGTCCATCATGAATTTCAACGAAGAGCCACTTGGCATCGCTGGCGTTACACCAACAATCTTTGCATTTTTTTCTGCCAGTTCAATAATAGTATGTCCAAATACATCCTGGTATTTGGGAGGCTGTACAGTATCAAATTTTTTCTTTTGTATTTCACCGGTTACTTTATCAAACAAACCAGGGGCATGCCATTTGGTTTGATCTTTTTCTGCCAGTTCATATCCTTTACCTTTTACCGTAACAATATGCAGCAGTTTAGGTCCGGGGATGTTTTTAAGATCTTTAAATGTATCAACCAGCTTGGTAATATTATGCCCATCGATAGGGCCGAAATAACGCAGGTTCAGCGCTTCAAACAAATTACTGCTATTGCTTACAAAACCCTTGATGCTTTGCTCCAGTTTACCGGCCATTTCCCTGGTAAAATTTTTACCTACAGGTAATTTGCCGAGCGCTTTCCAAACATCATCTTTAATACGGTTATAGGTAGGCGAAGTAGTGATATCAGTTAAATATTCTTTTAGTGCTCCCACATTTGGATCAATACTCATGCAGTTGTCGTTCAAAATGATCAATACATCACTGTCTGCAACACCAGCATGATTCATGGCTTCAAAAGCAAGCCCTGCAGTCATAGCGCCATCACCAATTACAGCAATTGATTTCCTGTTTTCGCCTTTCATTTTAGCAGCCATGGCCATACCTAACGCTGCAGAAATGGAGGTGGAAGAATGACCCACGCCAAAAGTATCATACTCACTTTCGGTACGTTTAGGAAAACCGCTCAATCCATTATATTTTCTGTTGGTATGAAAATTATCTCTTCGCCCGGTAAGTATTTTGTGGCCATATGCCTGGTGGCCCACATCCCAAACCAACTGATCGTAAGGAGTATTGTACACATAATGAAGTGCCGCTGATAATTCCACTACGCCAAGACTTGCACCAAAATGACCTCCATGCACACTCACTACATCAATAATGTATTGGCGTAATTCATCGCATAACTGCGGCAATTGATCCATCGACAGTTTTTTCAAATCAACAGGGGAGTTGATTTGTTTCAGAAGTTGACCGGACTTTATTTCCATATTTGTGTGATATGACAGTGCAAAGTTATATAACTTACGAACAATGCTTGTAAACCGACTTAATTAACAAAGAAACCGCTGAATGGTTGTGAATTAGAGCTATTCAATCATCACCATTTACCTAAATAATTTGCCCTTTGTAATTTTAGCCGGGAAAAGGGCGGGGTAACAGGTAGATTTGTAATGCATATATGCAAATAAAATTATCTAAAATATCAGCTTACTGGTGGTGCCAATTGACAGGTTGGGGTGGTAACGCCTTGATGAATTTTTTCTTTGCTTGGACATTTAACAGGGCCATTACAACTCCTTTTATCATACGGTCTGTCTTAATTGTATTGTTAGGATTGTTGCTAACCCATTTTATGCGCTGGAACCTCCTGCGTTTAAATGTGTTACAGAAAACATTTGATAAGCAGATCTTTTATTTTTTTGGCATAACCTTAGGGTTCTCGGTTTTATACTCCCTTATATCCTTATCGTTGTTTAATATATGGGGGTTATTTAGCCCAGAACAAAAAGTATATAGTTTTTCACGGTTGCTCATTGGTTCATCCATTAATGCTTTTGTAACCTTGCTCGTGTGGAACCTCATTTATTTTATTTATCATTATGTAGAGCGGGTACGTAAGCAGCAATTAGATGCCTTGCAGATGCAAAGTGTTGTAAAGGAATTGGAACTGAAAACGATCAAGGCACATATTAACCCGCATTTTATTTTTAATTCACTCAATGGTATCCGTGCATTGGTTGATGAAAATCCTGCACGTGCAAGAACAGCCATCACGGAGTTGAGCAATATCCTGCGCAGCAGTATGCAGGCCGAAAAACTGGAAACTGTTCCATTTGAAAAAGAACTGGCAATTGTACAGGATTACCTGGCATTGGAGCAGATGCGTTTTGAAGAAAGGTTAAAAGTAAATTTTGATATAGAAGAAGATACACTTGATTTACCGGTGCCTCCCATGATGTTGCAAACACTGGTGGAAAATGCAATTAAGCATGGCATTAGTAAAAATGTGGCAGGTGGGGAAATTAAAATCAGTTCAAAATTTGTAGGCAATCATCATGAACTGGTGATCAGGAATACAGGCCGGTTAAATGGTAATTTCAATACCGACGGCTTTGGTATTTCCAGCACTCAAAGCAGGCTGAAGCTCATGTTTGGAGATAGCGCAAACTTTTCCATAGCAGATGTGAATGGCGATGAAGTAGAAGCAAAAGTAAAAATGCCTATAGAAGGATAGTAAGATGCAAAGACTCATTTTTAATTATTAAAATAATTATCTGATGCATAAAAGAGCAATCATTATTGATGATGAACGATTGGCCAGAAATGAATTAAAAAAGTTATTGATTGATTTTCCCGAGATTGAAGTAATTGATGAAGCATCCAATGCTGAGGAAGGTTTGCAAAAGATTGAAGCATTGAACCCCGATCTGATTTTTTTAGATATCCAGATGCCGGGCAAAACAGGCTTTGATTTGTTGAGTGAATTGGATCGTACTCCGGAAGTGATCTTTACTACAGCTTACGATGAATATGCATTGCGTGCTTTTGAAGTAAATGCACTGGATTATTTGCTCAAGCCCATTGAACCCAAACGCCTGGCAGATGCTATACATAAACTGGATGAAGATGAAAAAGAACATATTGATGGTGAACCGTTTTCGGTTAACCGCAGTATGCTCAGTGAAAATGACCAGGTATTTGTAAAAGATGGTGAACGTTGCTGGTTTGTAAAGCTGAGCGATATCCGTTTGTTTGAAAGTGTTGGCAACTATGCCAAAGTTTTTTTTGGTCCCAACAAACCACTTATCTTAAAATCATTGAACGCATTGGAAGAAAGGTTGGATGAAAAAACTTTTTTCCGTGCCAACCGCAAGCACATCGTCAACCTGCGGATGATTGAAAAGGTAGAACCCTATTTCAATGGTGGCCTGCTTTTAGAAATTCATGGCGGCGACAAAATTGAAGTTAGCCGCAGACAGGCAGTGAAGTTTAAAGAGATGATGAGTTTGTAAACTCAATTCTTTTATTGTTACACAATATCGAATGAAGAAAATATTTGCAACGTGGTTATGGTGCACAATATTTTTCAAAGCAATTTAACCCGGCGAATGTGGTAGCGATGATCATAAAACCAATTGCGATAAGTGCAAAGAGTATTATCACCGGAGCAGATACGCCAACGAAAGTAAATGTTGAAGAGTTGCGTTAAGCTTTCACCGGTACACTGTGAATTGCTGCTGCCATTTCTTTAATCAGCGATGCATCTTTTTCAATGGCATTGCCAATAACAATTACATCAGCACCCGCTTTGCAATTACGATAAGCTTTTTCAGGATCTGTAATTCCGCCACCAACAATCAACGGTACTTCAATTTGTTGTGCCACACTCTGGATCATACTTTCTGTAATAGCTCGTTTGGCGCCACTGCCTGCATCCATATAAATTACTTTCATACCCAGCATTTCGCCTGCCATGGCAGTACACATGGCTATTTCATTTTTATCGGCTGGTAATGGGCTTGCATTACTGATATAAGAAACAGTCGTTGGTGCGCCACCATCCACAACCATATAACCTGTTGAAATAATTTCTAAACCGCTTTGCTTTACAAATGGCGCAGAAATTACATGCTGACCGATCAATAACTCCGGATTGCGGCCCGAGATAAGAGATAAGTACAATAAAGCATCAGCATACTTGCTTAATTGAGAAGGACTGCCCGGAAATAATATTACAGGAATATCACAAGCGGCTTTGATTAGTTGCACCACTTCATCCAGCTGGTTGGAGATGACCAGGCTTCCGCCCACTAAAAAATAATCAACCTTTGCGTCAACCGATAACTTAACCAATTGATCAATGGCTGTTGCATTTACTTTGTCGGGGTCTACCAGTACGGCAAATGATTTTCGTCCTTTCTCCTTCTTTTCCAGTAATTGTGTATAGATGCGATGCTTCATTCAGTAATTGTGATTCATGCAAAAATGCAAAAAAATGTTTGAGGAGCAGCATAATCGCTGTTTTTTGTTTTTAAGGCCTTAAAAGACCAGATTATCTTCTTTTTGCCTTTTTAAAAAGTACGCAAATTTACTGCGTTTAGATTTGGGCGTTAGTGTCATTTTCGGTTGCTCCCGCTTTCAAATTCAATGTGAGTAAGGCTAAGAGAAATGTTTTGAAACAGCCAAGTATTTTTACCCTTTTCCAAATCTTTTTTTGGGGAAAACAAGCTATGCACATAAGAACTCAATGCAGCAGTGCCTTTACCCCTGATTTCCACATACTGTTAATATTTAGAGCTTTGGATGTAGCTGTCGAAAAAATATTTTCGTATTCTATCGCCTGACGATAGCGCAACCAGAACTAACCCATTTAAACTTACAGATCACATGGCCATTAAACAAAAACAACCACAGGGGCTGCAGTTCAGCCGCCGGTTTACAAAAGAAGGGATATCTCCCTTTGATTTATTTGAATACGATTACCGTACCTCTATTATCCGCAATCCTTCGGGTGAGATTGTGTTTGAAATGAACAATGTAGAAGTACCCAAACATTGGAGCCAGATTGCAACGGATATTCTTGCACAAAAATATTTTCGAAAGGCAGGAGTACCACAGGCAGATGGTACATTAGGAAGAGAAGCATCCTCGAAACAGGTTGCCCATCGTATGGCTAATTGCTGGCGTGTGTGGGGTGAGCGCTACAATTACTTTGCATCTGAAAAGGACGCACAGGTATTTTATGAGGAGTTAGTATATAGCATTTTAAATCAGTTATGCGTTCCTAACAGTCCGCAATGGTTCAATACAGGTTTATATGAAAGCTACGGCATCAAGGGCAAACCACAGGGTCATTATTTTGTTGATGCCAAAGATGGCGAATTAAAAAAATCAACTTCAGCATACGAACGTCCTCAGCCACATGCCTGTTTTATTTTGAGCGTGAATGATGATTTGGTGAATGATGGTGGTATTATGGATCTATGGGTTCGTGAAGCAAGAATTTTTAAATATGGTTCAGGTGTTGGCACTAACTTTTCAACGATTCGCGGTGAAAGTGAAAAATTAAGTGGTGGCGGTACTTCAAGTGGGTTGATGAGTTTCCTGAAAATTGGAGACCGTGCAGCAGGTGCCATTAAAAGCGGTGGTACAACACGTCGTGCAGCTAAGATGGTTTGTTTAGATCTTGATCATCCGGAAATCATGGATTTCATCAGCTGGAAAGTTGAAGAGGAAAAGAAAGTAGGAGCATTGATCAATGCAGGTTATGCTTCTGATTATGAAGGTGAAGCTTACCGCACAGTTAGCGGACAAAACTCTAATAACTCTGTTCGTATACCCAATGAATTCTTTGACAAATTAGCAAAAGGCGAAGACTGGGAATTGAAAGCAAGAACTGATGGGCGCACCATGAAAAAAATTCCTGCACAGGAAGTATGGAACCAAATTGCTTATGCAGCCTGGCGTTGTGCTGATCCCGGTACACAATTCGATACAACCATCAACGAATGGCATACATCACCAAAAGGAGGACGTATCAATGCATCAAACCCTTGCAGTGAATATATGTTCCTTGATAACACAGCCTGTAACCTGGCGAGTGTAAACCTGCGTCGTTTGTTTGATGAAGCAACACAAACTTTCGATGTACAGGGCTTTGAATATGTTTGTCGTTTATGGACAGCCGTTTTAGAGATCTCTGTATTGATGGCACAATTTCCATCAAAAGAAGTAGCACAACTTTCTTACGATTACCGAACATTGGGTTTGGGTTATGCTAATCTTGGATCGATGCTGATGGTCATGGGAATTCCATATGATAGTGAAGAAGCCCGTGGTATTGCCGGTGCATTAACTGCTATCATGACGGGTATCTCTTATAAAACATCTGCTGAAATGGCCTCTTATCTGGGAACCTTTCCACGCTATGAAGAAAATGCAGAAGATATGTTACGTGTAATGCGTAACCATCGGGCTGCTGCATATGATGCTGAAGATGCTTATGTAGGGTTGAGTATTAAACCACTTGGTATAAAAGCAAAGTATTGTCCTGATTATTTATTGAAGAGCGCTTGTAAAAGCTGGGATGATGCAGTAGAAATGGGAGAGAAGTTCGGTTATCGTAATGCACAAACAACAGTGATTGCTCCAACGGGTACCATTGGACTGGTAATGGATTGTGATACAACCGGTGTTGAACCAGACTTTGCATTGGTGAAGTTTAAAAAATTAAGTGGCGGTGGTTATTTCAAGATCATCAATCAATCAGTACCTGCTGCACTGGCAAAAATGGGTTACAGCGAAAGAGAAAGCGAAGTCATTGTAAAATATGCAGTAGGCTCTGCTTCATTAAACGGCGCTCCCCACATCAATCCACAATCATTAAGTGAAAAAGGATTTATTGCTGAAGAAATCAAGAAACTGGAAGCCTCAATGGCCAGTGCATTTGAAATAGGATTTGTATTTAATAAATATGCATTGGGTGAAGAATGTCTCCAACGTTTAGGGTTTACTCCTGAACAATACAACGATTTTGAATGGAGTCTGCTCGAAGCATTAGGATTTACGGATGAACAAATAGCAGAAGCCAATGATTATATCTGTGGAACCATGACAATGGAAGGTGCTCCATTTCTAAAGCTGGAGCACTATCCTGTTTTTGATTGTGCAAATAAATGCGGTAAAAAAGGCGAAAGATATATTCATTACAGTGGTCACATCAGAATGATGGCGGCAGCACAGCCTTTCTTAAGCGGTGCCATTTCAAAAACCATCAACCTGCCGAATGAAGCAAACGTTGAAGAAATTGCTGAAGCTTATTTAACCAGCTGGCAGTTGGGTTTAAAAGCATGTGCTTTATACCGTGATGGATCTAAACTATCTCAACCCTTAAGTACAAAAGGAGATAAAAGAAAAAAATCTTCAACAGATGTTTCTGCCGCAAGCCCAATGGAAGAAGAAATCATTGCCAGCGCATTGGTTGATATGGGTAAATTAACTGTTGATGAATTATTGGATGAATTGAATAAGCGTATGCAGGCATCAACTGATACAAAATTGAAGCGTCAGCTGGCAAGAATAGTGGAACGCAGAACATTACCGGCGAAACGCAGAGGCTTTACACAAAAAGCGAAGATCAATGGCCAGGCAGTATTTCTCCGAACAGGCGAATATGGTGATGGTACATTAGGTGAAATTTTTGTTGATCTTGCAAAAGAAGGAAGTACTCTCAAAGGGTTAATGAACAGTTTTGCCATTGCTATTTCTGTTGGGTTACAATATGGTGTTCCATTAGAAGAATATGTAGAGAAGTTTGTGTTCACCAAGTTTGAACCGAGTGGTATGGTTGATCATCCGAATATCAAGAGCACAACTTCCATTGTTGATTTTATGTTTCGTTGTTTGGCTTATGAATATTTAGGACGTACAGACCTTGTTCATGTGCTGGATAAACCGGAAGTAAATAATACAGGTACGGATGACTGGGATGATGTACCCACAGGTTTGGAGTATGAAAAAAAAACACCTGAATTGAGTGATGTAAGAGTGGTAGGAGTGGTGACCCCTATTATTCCCCAACTGCAAAAAGTACAGCAAAGAACAGTTAGTAACCCTGTAAAAGTTGAGAACAGTTTAGATGCTGTGAATATGGCGGCCAGGAGTATGCAAAGCGATGCACCATCCTGTAATACCTGCGGACATATTATGATGCGCAGCGGGTCATGTTATAAGTGTAACAACTGTGGTGCGCAGGGCGGTTGTGCTTAAACCAAAAAAAACTAATTGAAATTCCAATAGTAACGCTCCGATTTTTCGGAGCGTTTTTTATGATGTGGTAATGAAGAATTACGCTTAATGATAGGGAATCCTACAAAGTAGTTTTTCTATGAAAGACTTTATCAATAATGGATACCTTTATTTTTTGTATTACTTAATGGCTGTTGTATAAGTAGACAATTTATATTTTCAATTATCTAAATCCGTACCGATGAAGAAAACAATCACTTACTCAGCTTGGTTGCTGGCAGGCATCCTTTATCTGAGTTCATGCACTCGCTCTCTTTCACCTTATGAAGCTGCGCAGGGAACTTTTAAAAAATGTAAGAGCGTTAGATAAGAAATGAAACCCCTGAATGAAGTATCAGGGGTTTTCCTTTTTATATTTCATACCTATGATTGAGGCATCGGTTTAATCAAAGGGATTTATAAATCAAGTCTAATTCTTCCGGCATAAAGCAGTCCGCCATTTAATATCGACTAAAGTGATTGTACTATTTAATATTTCTCGTCGGTATTATCTATCAAACTTTATTTACTTTGCAGCTTTCTCTGGCCTGTTTTAAATCTGCACATCCAAATTTATGCGTAACATTAATTGTTTAACACTGCTGTTTGCCTTTGTTTTTTTTGCAATTGGTTTGCAAGCACAATTAGTAAGTGGTCCCATGTTGGGCCCTGTTGAGTTAAGAACAGCCAAACTTTGGATTGAAGTTAAACCCGGCAGCAATGCTGATCTCTGGTATTGGAAAAAAGGGGCTATGGCAACTGCCAAACGCATCAGTAAAAAAACAAATGCTGAGCTGTGGTTTGCACCTTTATCATTTGATGTAGTTGCACTGGAGATCAATACAACTTATGAATACCAGTTTATCATTAATAATAATGCTACTAAAAAACCAACTAAAGCTGATGGTACTTTTACAACCAAAGAACTCTGGCAATGGCGCAAACCAGCTCCTGATTTTTCGTTTCTTACAGGATCCTGTTCATATGTTAATGAACCTGCTATTGACAGACCGGGCAAACCTTATGGTGGTGATTCATCTATTTTCGAAAGCATGGCAAAAGAAAAAGCAGCTTTCATGTTATGGTTGGGCGATAGCTGGTACACACGTGAAGTAGATTATTTTGATGAATGGGGGTTATGGAACAGAGCCAGTCACGACAGGAGTGCGCCTGCTATGCGTGACTTTTTAAAATCAACTTCGCATGTTGCTATGTGGGATGATCATGACTATGGGCCCAACGATATTGGTGCAAATTATATTCTGAAAGAAACTTCCAGGAATATTTTTAAAAATTACTGGCTTAATACAAGTTATGGAATGAATGGCCAGGGAGTATACTCCATGATCAGCTATGCAGATGTTGATATTTTTATGATGGACGATCGTTGGTGGCGCAGTGCAGATGACATGAAAGATTCAGTTGATGGTAAACCCAATGCTGATAAACATATGTGGGGCAAAGAACAAATGGAATGGCTGAAAAATTCTTTGTTATTTAGCAAGGCACCCTTTAAAATTATTGCTACAGGCAGCCAGGTATTGAATCCTGTGTCTCCGTTTGATAAGTTGGCAGATTGCCCGGCTGAGTATGATGAGATTATGAATTTTTTAAAGAGCAATGCTATTAATGGAGTTTTGTTTTTAACAGGCGATCGGCATCACAGCGAAATTATAAAGGTAGACAGAGCAGGCACTTATCCTTTATATGATATAACAGCATCGCCATTAACATCAGGCACACATATTTTTGGCGGCCCTGAAAAAAATAATCCGTATCGTGTATTTGGATTAGATCAAAAACAGAATTATACAAAATTCAGTTTCAGCGGAGAAAGAAATCAACGCAGGTTAAGTGTTGAATTCTTTGGCGTAAAAGGAGATAAGCTCGGCGAATGGAAGATTGGAGAGAAGGATTTAATTACTCCAAAGAAATAACATGACCATTTCGTTCCGATACGATCGTAAAAAAGTAATCCAGGCATTGCGTTATCATTTTATTTCAAAAAAGGAAATACGCATTCTTATCATCCTGGTAAATGTATTTGCGTTGTTTGCTGCAGCCATGTTCCTCTGGAAAAAAATAACACCGGTTGCCCTTTTACTGAGCTCTTTCCTGTGGTTTTGTTTGATGGTCGCTTTTTGGTTTATACTTCCTTTTACAGTTTATAGCCGGGCTCAAACTTTTAAAGATTCATTTACACTTACTTTCATGGATTCGTACATGCATATTGAAAATCCCAACGGAACCAAGCGTTGGAACTATAAAGAGTTTAAATACTTTATTGAAACACCTAATTTCTTCCACTTATATGTGGATGAGCGCTCTTTCTTCCTTATTCCGAAAGATGCGTTTACAGATACTGATGGCACACATTCTGCAAGGCTTTTATTAAGAGAAAAGGTTGGGCAGAAGTAAACTAAAACAGTTTTAAGGGCAGAAGGAGATATTAACCGCAAACGGTTTAGGTAAAATTAGGTAGGTAAATCTTTGTTTATACTACAAAGGAATTAATTGTTTACCCTTATTTTCACTCTCTCTAATTAAAATCCCTTATAACTCATGAAATCAAATAACCTCGTTGTGAGCTTTTTCCTCACAGCAATCCTCACTTTATTTTTTTTCAATACAAGTCATGCACAAATAAAACCTGGTTATATTAACCGACAAGCCACTTCTATTGCTGGTAGAGCTGTACTTGACCCCAACAATGACGGGTATACTTCAGCCACCACTGCCGGTTTTGGGTTGCCATCGGATGTAGCTACTTCAGAGATTCCTTATAAAATTTTACAGTCTTATTCCAGTGAACCTTTTGGTGATTTGCGGAGAGGACCCAATCATAATTACTCTGACTTTGTGCCCGATGGCGGTAACGATGGGTTCTACACTTTTTTTGATGCAACAAATCTGATGTTTCGTTTGCGATTGGGTTCAATCATGAGTGGTTCAAAAGGATATAGTGTATTAATTGATACCGATGGAAAATTTGGAGCAAGTGGTGCAAGCGCCGATCCTAACTATGTGGCAGCTACAACAGGCATCAATGGAAACCCCGGCTTTGAAATTGAAATTGTTCTTGAAACCAATTTTAGAATTGCTGTTTATAATGTAGATGGTTCCAGTACCCCAACATTAATAACACAATACACTAACTGGCAGGATATGTCACAGGTATCATTGGCATCAACCAATGATAATGGTGACCCGGATTTCTTTATGGATTTTTATGTTCCCTTTTCAGTTTTACAGGCAGTACCATTTAATCTTACTACTTCATCTGCTTTACGAATAGTGCCAACAACAGTCATGTCGCCACAAGCAGCAATTGGTGGACCTAAGTCTGATATTTATGGTTTATCCGATCCAAATTATCCAACACCCAATTCACAATACGAAGCATTCATCAATGCTCAGCCTCCTGTTACTGTCAATGACCTTACTTCAGGCGGAGGTGGGTTTGGAGGAATGTGTACAGCAGCTCCGGCGTTGACCGGAACGATCAGTGCCGGTACCGTAAATATTTCCGGAACATGGACTGCCTCTTCTTTATCAGGCGCTATAACTACGGCAACCATTACCGTGTATAAAAATGGAGTGAGTGCAGGAACAGTCAGTGCTGTTACATCAGGTTCAATATGGACATTAAACAGTGTAACGGTTGTGAGTGGTGATGTGATTACTGCAAAAGCACAGGCTTCAGGCGAATCAATGTGTTTGGTAAGTAACAGTATTACTGTTACAGGATGTTCACCTGCAGGTACTTCATCTGCTTCCAATGCAGCCTTTGGAATATGTGTGAATGATAGAAGAGGAATGGCCGGAACAAAACTTACCAATGCAGTCATAAAAATTTATTCTATCGCTGCCGGTGGTTCACCAACTTTATTTGCAACAGATGGCAGCCCTGCTTCTCCATCAACCTTTTTAATTTCTTATGGATCTCCATCTAATGTTGCGAATACAACATGGGAATATAACGGATCCAATAACAGTGGTTCAATTGATCCATGTAGCGGCGGCCCCAATGATATTCCAAACGGCTCTTATTATATTACGATCACAGAATCAGGCAAATGTGAATCATCTCCTATCTGGGGGTCTTGTGTAAACCAAATAGCCACTACAACTCCTGTTATAACACAAACAACATTATACAATGGAAATAGTCTTGTATCAGGTACAGCAACTGCCAACTCAACTGTTCGGCTTTATGTAAACGGCGTATTACGCAGTGCACAAACGGCAACTGCAGGTGGAGCTTATAGTTTCAGCAGTATATCATTAACTGTGAGCGATGTGGTACAGGTATTTGCACAAGCTGCAAGCAGTTGTATTAGTGCAGCAGTTTCCAGAACCGTTACTTGTTTTACAAACATACCATTAATAACGGCAGATGCGAATGGACAGGTAACAGCAGGGCAGGCAATTACAGGTCTTTCATCAGAACCTGCAGGAACAACCATTCGTGTATATAATGCAACTGGACCAACATTGGTTTCAACTGTAACAGTACAGGCAAATGGAAGCTGGTCTACTTCTCCTTATACAGCAGTAGCCGGTACAACCTATTATGCAAATGCTCAAAATGGCTCTTGCTCTATCAGTGCAAATTCATCAAGTGTTTCTGCAGCTAATCAAACATCATCTGCAAGGTGCGGAAGTATTACAGGTCCTGTTGCTGCAGGTGCTACTTCGGTATCAGGTACTTTATCTTCTGCAGTTGCAGGAACGACTGTAAGGTTGTATGAAGATGGAGAATTAATTGGCTCCGTTACAACAGCAACGACAGCATGGACCATTTCTTCCATAGCTTCAACTGTTATTTATTCAAATGCTGTTTTATCAATCGGTATCCAGGAAACAGGAAACCAGGAAGTAAGTTGTGCTGCAACCTTAACTGTATCCTGTTCACCAACTCCTGTTACTCCTATATTTACTCCAACCAATACAAGCATTGTTGCTAATCAAACAGTAACCTATACAATTACAAATGCAACAGCAGGAACATTTTATGCTATTGCTAATGCAAACACAGGCAGATCTTTAGGTAAAGGTATTTGGGCCACTGCAAATGGCAATCTTAATATAACGACCGATCCCATTTCAAGCCCGGGTACATATAGTGTTGTGGTTAAAGCAAACAGCTTAAGTGGAGTAACTGTTTGTACTGCTGTTCCAACAGCGGCTTCTGTAACCGTTAATGGCACCTTGCCGGTTGAGTTGATCAACTTTTATGGAAAATGGAATAATGATCAGGTAGTAGTATCATGGAAAACAGCAACTGAATTAAATACTGATTTTTTTATTGTGGAAAGAAGTAACAATGCAATCAACTTTATGTCAATAGGAACAAAAGATGCGGTAGGAAACAGTACGTATGAAAATAATTACAGTTTAATCGATCAGTCACCTCTAAGCGGAGTAAATTATTACAGGTTAAAAATTCTTGATGTTGATGGAAGAGTACAATACAGTTCTGTATTACGATTATGGAAAAAAATGGGTATTAAATTAGAGGCATCTCCCAATCCTTTCCAGTCTAAAATTAATGTACAGATGACTGTGACAAATAAAGTAGAAGGCCTTGTGCGAATACTTGATCAGAATGGACGGGTTGTACATAGTAGCTATCGTTTATTGGAAAGTGGAACAAATAACATAATTATAAATGGGCTTGAGCGACTTTCATCAGGAACTTATTTGTTAGATATCAGGTTTGGAAATAACCGAATAACTGAAAAGATTATTAAGATGAATTAAATATCTAAAGTTCTGCATATTCAGAACCGGCTTAGAAACAGCCACTCGAAAATTAAGGAAATAGTATTTCTATCTTACGAAACCGGGCTTGAAAAGCCCGGTTATTTTCTTTAAAAATATTTGGTTTATAAAATAAACTACTCTATGTTTGTGATCTATTTATGAAAATATGAAACAGTTGTCCTTATCAATCATTCTCCTTATCAGCCTTTTTAGTGGTTTTGCACAAACTATAATTACCGGTACAGTAACCGACGGGAAAAAACAACCTGTACCAGGGGCATCCTTAGCAATTAAAAATTCTTACGATGGTGCCACTGCAGATTCTCTTGGCCGGTTCAGGTTTAAAGCTTTTGATAAAGGGGTACAGGTACTTATTATTACAGCAGTGGGTTACAAAACGGTAGAATTATCTATTGAATTGAAAGGAAGTGATTTGCAAATGCCCGTTCAGCTTAAGCAGGAAATAACGGAGATGAGTGCTGTTGTGATTACAGCCGGTGCTTTTGAAGCGAGTGACAGGAACCGTGTTGCTGCTGTATTAACTTCTATTGATATTGTAACTACTGCCAGTGCAAATGGCGATATCACCGGCGCTTTAAAAACATTACCAGGTGCTCAACAAATAGGAGAGAGTGAAGGATTATTTGTAAGAGGCGGCACGGCTGCCGAAACAAAAACTTTTATTGATGGAACATTGGTAAATAATTTCTTTTACACCAGTACGCCAGGCATTGCATCAAGAGGGCGGTTCTCGCCTTTCATTTTCAAAGGCACCGTGTTCAGCACAGGTGGATATAGTGCATTGTATGGGCAGGCTTTATCATCTGCACTTATTCTTGAGTCCATTGATTTACCCCAACAATCATCTGCCAATCTAAATGTATCTGTCTTAAGCTTGGGTGTTGGGTTTCAGAAACTGGCGAAAAATAAAAAATCATCCTGGGGAATTAATTATAACTATTCAAACCTTTCGCTTGCCTTTGCAGTGATTCAGCAACAACAGGATTATTTGAAGGCACCAACTGCACATAATATGGATGTGAATTACCGCATCAAAACATCGAAGAACGGAATGCTGAAATATTATGGTTACTATACAACCAACAGCCTTGCATTTACACAAAACAGCCTCGACTCTTTGAATTATAAAGACAAGTTTTCCTTATCGAACGGAAACATGTATCATAACATATCATGGAAAGAAAGTTTAAAAAATAAATGGAAGTTTACTGCCGGTGTTTCTGTATCTACCAATAAAGATGACATCAGTTTTGGTATGCAGGACAATCAGGAAAAAGATGTGTTGCTGAACGGGCTTGAGTTTAAAACATTTGACCTGTATAACAAGG
Organism: Lacibacter sp.; assembly: GCA_046593655.1. Taxonomy (GTDB): domain Bacteria; phylum Bacteroidota; class Bacteroidia; order Chitinophagales; family Chitinophagaceae; genus Lacibacter. The sequence goes on from JBKJNM010000136.1 coordinate 28,939, forward strand.
GTTTGTATGGCAATGCAAAATTAGTTTTGGAAAAAAAATTCAAAGGATTGAATGCACTTCGTTTTGGAACAGAGTATAACCACAGCGATGATAAAAATCTTTTCACTGCGTATAACGCAATGAAGTTTAACAGCCGTATCATTGAAAACGTGTATTCACTTTTTGTTGAACAGGATATTTACCTCACTAATAATCTTGCTGCAAAGTTTGGTGCAAGAACAGAGTATTCTTCTTTATTGAATAAAGCCAACCTGGCACCCCGGGTTTCACTTGCTTATAAACTTGGTAAGCAAAGCCAGGCATCATTCGCTTATGGTATCTTTTACCAGAACCCTGAAATGCGTTACCAGCCTTCTGCCAATCCATTGATTTTTATGAAGGCACAGCACTACATCGCCCAGTATCAGAAAACAACTAATCTTACCACCTTCCGTGTGGAAGCATTTTATAAGAAGTATGATAACTTGGTTAAAACATCAAACATCAATGGTCGTGATGTAGCCAGCAGTAACAATGGTTTTGGCGATGCCAATGGCTTTGAATTATTCTGGAGAGATAAAAAAACTGTAAAGAATCTTGATTACTGGGTTTCTTATTCTTATCTCAACACAAAAAGGGATTTTCTCAATTTCCCAACTGCCATTACACCCAATTTTGCAGCTAATCATACGGCATCACTGGTCATGAAAAAATTTGTAACCAAACTCAAAACCAATTTTAATTTATCCTATAACTATGCCAGTGGCAGGCCTTACTATAATATTCAATTTGATCCCAACAATAACAAAACATTCTTTGCTGATAAAGGAAGAATTCCCGACTATCACAACGTAAGTTTTGCATTGAACTATTTGCCCGGCATTGGTAAGAAAAACCCAAAAGCTTTTGCAGTATATGTATTGAGTGTAAGTAATATTTTCAACATCAAACAAGTTTATGGATATAGTTATTCCGGCAATGGTATGCGCAGGCAGGAAATTGTACCTCCATCAAGAATGTTTGTATTCATTGGTGCATTTATAAGCTTTGGTGTTGACAGAACAGATGACGCCATCAACAATAATTTATAATTCATCAACCTTAAACAATTTATCATGACAAATTTTCAACGCATTCCCGATGCAAACGAACCAAGGGATAAAGAGCTTTGGGAGATTGCTCAAAAAAGGGCGTCTTTTAAAACCCATTTCATGACATATGTTTTAATCAACACATTTCTATGGATCTTATGGGCCATAACAGGTGCTGACAGAAGCCATAGCGGAATACCATGGCCACTTTGGGCTACGCTTGGCTGGGGTATTGGCATTGTGTCGCATTACATGGGTGCTTATGTTTATCCGAAAAGCAACAGTGTAGAAAGAGAGTATGAAAAATTAAAAAACAAACAACAATAAATATTTAACAATAAACAGATCATTATGAAACAAGTTCTTATTGCCTTCTTATTGGCTACCGGTTTTACTCACGCATTTGCACAATCAGAAAAATATGCAGGCGCTATGCAAAAAAACTTAGAAACCTTTGGTACAGCAAAAACACCGGCAGAAATGCATGACCTGAGTAGTGCATTTGAACGTATAGCTGAAGTAGAAAAAAACCAATGGATTCCATATTACTATGCCGCCATGACAGAAGTGCTCAATGGATTTATGTTAACAGATAAAACAGGCGTAGATCCAATTGCTGAACGTGCTGAATTATTGATCAATAAAGCAGATGCAATTGAAAAAAATAATTCAGAAATCTCCTGTATTAAATCAATGATTGCTTCCTTACGTATGATGGTGAACCCTATGCAGCGTTGGCAACAATACGGAGCTTTATCAACTCAGTTGATTGAGCAGGCCAAACAACAGGATCCAGCCAATCCACGTCCGTATGCTTTACTTGCACAAAATTTATTTTATACTCCTGCACAATTTGGTGGTGGGTGCACAACAGCAAAACCAGTAGCAGAAGAAGGTGTGAAGTTGTTAATTGCATTTCAAATTAAATCTCCATTGCATCCTAATTGGGGAAAAACCCAATTTGATATGGTACTGGGGCAGTGTAAATAATGTGTATTAGTCCTGTGTCAATTGGCACAGGACTCCTTTATTTTTGAAGTTTTAAACAATGTAAAATGGAACAGCCCGAATTCTCCACTCAAAATAGTTTACAGTTGATTGAAAGTATGATCAACAAAGCACAAAACCGTTTTAACGAAAACGGTCATTTGTATTTGTTATGGGGCTGGGTCATCTTTATCTGCAGCATCGTTCATTTTGTTGTTGACTACTGGAATATATATGAGAATCCACAGTTTGTTTGGTTTGTTACATGGGGAGCGGTGATTTATCAAATGATTTATCTTGCCCGCAGAAAAAAGAAAGAACGTGTAAAAACTTATACAGATGAAATCATTGGCCATGTATGGTTAGTATTTGTGCTTACCATGGGGTTGATTGGGTTTGTTGCGGGAAAGTTTGGAGCATGGGGATTGATGTATCCCTTGTTTTTGATTTTGTATGGCACACCTACATTCTTGTGCGGAGCCATTATTAAATTTCCTCCTTTACAAATTGGTGCCGTTGGTTGCTGGATACTGGCCATAGCATCAACATTTGTTATCAATCAATACCAGGTGTTATTTCTTGCATTAGCAGTACTCTCTGCATGGATCATACCCGGATACATGCTTCGTTCACGGTTTAAAAAACAAAACTGATATGGAAGAAAAACAATTATCTGAAAAAGAAAGTCTGTTCATCATTCAGCAAATGATTAACCGGGCCAAGGATGTATTTGTTGATACTGGTATTGGCCCCATCTTATGGGGCGCTGTAATTACCATTTGCAGCCTGGTTCAGTTCCTTCAAATTCATTTTGATTTTAAATTGCCATTTGACATCTGGTTGCTTGCTTTGTTTGCAATTATTCCACAAATATTTATTTCTATTAAAGAACGTCGTGAACGAAAAGCAAAGGGATGGGATCAGGATATCATGGGATATGTATGGATCTGTTTTGGTGTGGGCATCTTTGTTGTAAACTTTATTAATAATGTGGCAGCACATCAACTCAATCCATTGTTAAGCGAGTATAGCAGCCTTACAGGGAAAACAGATGTAATCAATTTCTGGACTTTTGGCACCTGCTACTTATTATTTGTTTTCGGTTATCCCACAATTGTTACCGGTGCTTCACGCAAATTCAAGCTCATGATTTTTGGCGGAATCTTTTGCTGGATAAGCGCTATCATTAGTGCTTTTACAGTTACCAAAATTGATTTTTTATTCATGGCTTTGTCCGCAACTCTTGCATGGCTTATACCGGGAATTATTTTAAGACGTAATTATCTTTTGCAGAAAGGGCAACATGTTTAAAGAACTCGATCCCATATTACATTCACAATTGCGTCTTGCCGTTATGAGTTTGCTCATAGGGGTAAAAGAAGCAGAGTTTACATTCCTTAAAGAAAAAACCGGTTCAACCGCAGGTAATCTGAGTGTGCAGATCAGCAAACTCAAAGAAGCCGGTTATGTATCCGTAACCAAGCAGTTTAAAGACAACTACCCATTAACAATTTGCAAAATCACGCCAAAAGGAATTTCCTCTTTCGAAACCTATGTGAAAGCATTGCAAACTTATCTTCCAAAGTAAAACCTCATCCCTTCCTTTGCCGGCAGGCACGCTCCAACTCTTTCTCCCAAGGAGCGGTGTCCCATCAAGTAGCTAAACTTTTTTTTTCTATCATCTCATATAACGAATTTATATCAACCCCTGCCTTACACCAAACTATTTTAGCACTATACAAACATTTATAATAGTTAGGGCTGTGTTGAGGTGGCTTCCCCTTTTTGGGGGAAGTCGGTTGGGGGCTAAACCTTATCTTTACCTGCTTGTTGTTACAACAGTCAGGTTTATGGAATCAATTATCAAAGTTACCCATCTCACAAAAATATTTAAGGAAGTTACCGCCGTAAATGATCTGTCGTTTACAGTTCAAAAAGCTGATGTATATGGTTTCCTGGGCCAGAACGGAGCAGGAAAATCTACCACCATCCGTATGTTGCTTACATTGATTTCAGCAAGTGAAGGTGACATTGAAATCTTTGGATATGATCTTCTTAAACATCGTAAGAAAATCTTGCGAAATGTAGGAGCCGTTATTGAACGTCCCGATTTATATAAATATCTCACTGCATATGAAACACTCCAGCTCTTTGCAAAAATGAGTGAGATGAAGATTGGCAAACAACAATTGATGGAACAGCTGGAGCTGGTAGGGCTTGCACAAAGGGCACATAGTAAAGTGAGAACTTACTCACAGGGTATGAAACAACGATTAGGCATTGCAGTAGCATTAGTTCACAATCCGGAACTCATTATATTAGACGAACCAACCAATGGATTAGATCCGCAGGGGATTGCTGATATCCGGAATTTAATTCTGATGCTTAGCCAGAAGATGAATAAAACAATTTTGGTATCATCGCACCTGTTAAATGAAATTGAACAGATTGCAAATCGAATGCTCATCATTGATAAAGGAAAAAAATTAGTGGAAGGGACGGTGAATGAGTTGTTCAGCCCCGATGATACGGTGATATACCTTGAATCAAGAAGTAATGTTATTTGTGAAAATGTTCTGCGTTCAAACGGGTATGCTTCTTATATAACATCTGTTGATGCTGGTGGTATTGTATTGAAGTTGCGTAAAGAACAGGTGCCTGCATTAACAAAAATGTTAATTGAAAACAATACTGAAATCCTTGGAATCACTCCCCGCCATTCACTGGAAGATTATTTTTTAAAGATTACAACAGCCAATCAACATGTGGAGCCTTTTAAAAATTGAATTGTTTAAAGTGTTTAAACGTCCACGTACTTATATTGCCTTTATTGCAGTATGGGCCATTGTTACATTAATACAGATTGCCATTTATGTAGATGGACCTAAGTATATGGATTTTGTAATGAAGGATATAAAAGACAATTTTGATGTAATCGGCAATCCATTAAATGGATATTTTGTTTGTTTCATCATATTGCAAACGTTGTTGATCCATGTTCCGCTGCTGGTAGCTTTAGTAAGTGCAGATATGATTGCAGGGGAAGCTAATATGGGAACGCTCCGGTTACTGATAACTAAACCCATCAGCCGTTCAAAATTATTGCTGAGCAAGTTTCTGGCATCATCAATTTATGCCATCATCCTTTTAATATGGATTGCTGTATTGGGTTTATTTATTTCGATGCTGGTGTTTGGAACAGATGGGTTAATGAATGTTAAAAGTTATGAAATTATCATCCTCAATGGCAACGATATCTTCTGGCGTTACATCTGTGCTTTTGGGTATGCAGCCATTGCTTTGATCACTGTTGCATCTCTCGGGTTTTTCTTTTCCATTTTTGCCGAAAATTCATTGGGTCCGATTGTTGCCACCATGAGTGTAATCATAGTGTTTACCATCCTTACAACGCTTGATATACCGTTGTTTCAGAGTGTGAAGCATTTATTCTTCACTTCTCACATGATTGGATGGAAAGGTTTTTTTGAAATGAAGCTGGATGCAGATGGTGTTTCCATACCTGGCACTATCCGTAATTTGCCGGCCGTATTGCGAAGCGCAGCTGTTTTAGTTTTGCATATTGTTCTGTTTGTAGGCGGATCAATATTTATTTTCAACCGCAAAGATGTGTTGAGTTAAAATTTGTACAATGAAACAAAAGGTTACTTTATTTTTTACTTCTTCTTTCTTACTGCTTACTTCATTTTGTTATGCACAAACGGCTGATGAGCTGGTGAAAAAAGTAAAAGCCAAGATGGATAAAGTGAACGATTATATAGCAACAGGTAAAATGAAAACGGATGTTGTATTTATCAAAGCTCCTGTTGCCAATATTAAATCGTATTATAAAAAACCCAATCGTTTTAAAATTAAACGGGATGGCGGTATTTCTTTGTTGCCCAAAGGAGGAGTAAGTGTAAATGTGAGTTCACTATTATTGTCAGACGATTATACAGCTATTGATGCAGGACAAACAACTATCAATAATATAGTTTTAAAAATTATTAAGCTTTTGCCATTGAAAGAAAACAGCGATGTGGTATTAACAACGATGTACATTGATGAAAAGAATTTACTCATCCGCAAAGCAAGCACCACCACCAAAGACAATGGAACCTTTGATATGGAAATGCAGTTTGGAAAATACGCTGATTGGGGCCTGCCTGACAAGGTGATCTTCTCCTTCAATACCAAAGACTACAAACTGCCCAAAGGAATTACACTGGAGTATGATGATGGAACGAAGAAACCAGAACTGCCAAAGAATAAAAAAGGAAAAGTGGAAATCAGCTATAGTTCTTATATCATCAACAAAGGAGTAACTGATGATATGTTGAAGTAATATTGTCCTGTATTACTCTTCCTCCAGCTTTTCATCCACAACTCTTGCAAACATGGAAGCACTGATTTTTTTCAATGGGTTACTCCTTGCTTCTGCATAACCGTTTCTGCTTCGGAATATATCAATGGCTGTAAATACGGATGCTAGCAACGAGGATTCATCGGCCTTGCCTTTTCCAGCAATGTCAAAAGCTGTTCCATGATCGGGACTTGTACGTACACCTGTTAATCCTGCTGTATAATTCACACCTTCGCCAATAGCGAGAGATTTAAAAGGAATCAATCCCTGGTCGTGGTACATGGCCAATACTGCATCAAATTTTTCATATTGACCTCTTGCAAAAAAAGCATCTGCACTGTAAGGCCCAAAACACATAATGTCGTTTTGCTTTGCATCTTTAATGGCTGGCTTAATGATCTCTTCTTCTTCTCTTCCAATCAATCCTTCATCACCGGCATGAGGATTCAAGCCCAGTACCGCAATTTTTGGTTTATCAATTCCAAAATCCTTTTTCAGGGATTGATGGATGATTTTAAGTTTACTTAAAATCACTTCCCGTGAAATATGACCTGCAATTTCAGCAACCGGTACATGCTCAGTTACCAATGCTACCCGCAGATTTTCTGCCACCATAAACATCACCACATCGGCTGCTTCAAACGCAGCTTTTAAATAAGGTGTGTGGCCGGTGTATTGAAATGTTTCTGACTGAACATTCTTTTTATGGATAGGTGCTGTAACCAATGCATCAATTTGTTTCTCTTTCAAAGCATATACTGCGGCAGTTAAAGATTTAATGGCGTATAACCCGCCAACATCATTTAGCTGGCCCGGAGTAATATTAACTTCCTCCTCCCAGCAATTGTAAACATTTACCATCTTGTTGTTCAGGCGTTGAAGCTCCTTTGCTGACTGGTAGTTAAAATTGCCATCATTGATAGCTTTTTTATAGAAATTGATGACTTTGTTAGATGCAAAAATAACCGGTGTGCAAATTTCAAGCAGTCGGTTATCACTCAATGCTTTGATGATAATTTCAATGCCGATTCCATTTACATCGCCGCAACTAAAGCCGATAACAGGTTTATGTTCAGGATTAATCATAATAAGAATACTCTTCCTGCAAATGTAAAGGAATGATTTGTATGAAGATGTCTTTCTAAAGCGTTGATTTGCAGTATATGAGGTGAGAGTGAAAATACGAGTTTTAAAAATGCGCTATATACGGCATTTCTTAAGGGAAAAAAGGATGATTTGTAAGGGTTTATTCATAGACGTTTTTTAGGATTTTAAACAATGTGGCACTAATTTGTGTTCAAATCTTAATACCCCATGAAAGCAATCATTCTCATTGCAGTTATTGCGTTATATGCAAACTCTGCCAACACCACTAATCTTACCGGTCATCAACCTTTATCAGTTAAAGCATTGAAAGTAGCCACACAGGAGTTTGGTTACTTCCGTGTACATCGTATGGGTAATGATGCATCCCTTAACTGGTCTGTTTCAAATCCGCAGGATGCTGATTTCTTTACGGTGCAAAGATCGTATGACGGAACAAATTTTGAATCGCTGTGCGATGTTCCATGTGCCGGTAATGCAGCACATAAGTACAGAGACAATACCGTGTTCCCAGGTTACATTTATTACCGTGTTAAATCTTTTCAGCACGACGGTTCGGTGATCACTTCACCGGTTGAAATGCTGCGAATTGTAAGACGTGGTTGATTTTAATTACGGGCTGTGTGCAGCAATGTACATAGCCCTATACTTTTTTTAAATCCATTCCTATGAAGCGACTTATACTTAGTTTGTTTCTTTTTATAATAGTTGCCACACAAAACATAATGGCTCAAATTACCTTCCCGGTAATCAGAGCAGGGTTTGGAGTTGATGCCGATTTGAGAAGTAATTTTTTCAATGGATTTTTAACAGCAGGTAACGACGATTGGTTCAGTAATACCATTGGTGGCGGCGGCCAATTCATAATAGATACAGTTGGTGCTGCTTCCATTGTTTCAAGATATGGATCAGTTCCGGCAACACGTATGTATCCATTTTTCAGGGGTATGCGTTACGAACAATTTTCTACTGTAAATAGCAAATTGCTGATTGATGGAATTTTTATAAGGGATCATCATGGCGATGACTCTACTGTATTTGCATCAGGCAGCAATAAAAATGGAATGAGTCCTGGCACCTGGACTACCCCCATATCACAAGGTATTCCTGATAAAAATGATATCCTTGATATGTTTATGCATGTACGCAGGGATGGAGTTAATTCAGCAGATTCGTTATGGTTTTTCGGAGGCATTTCAATTGCCAGTACAACCGGTAACCGGTATTTTGATTTTGAAATGTATCAAACAGATATTTATTATGATAAGCCCACTTTAAAGTTTTATGGATTTGGGCCTGATGCAGGTCATACTTCCTGGCTATTTAATGCGGCCGGAAATGTAACCAGAGCAGGTGATATTATTTTTACTGCTGAATTTGGGAGTTCATCCCTTACTTTCCTGGAAGCAAGAATATGGGTTCATCAGAGTTCTTTATCAGTTACTCCGGTTGCATTTAACTGGGGTGGCAGTTTTGAAGGCGCTGCACCTGGCGCTACATATGGTTATGCTAATATTGCACCCAAAATTGCAGGTACTTTTTATACAGGCTTACAATGCGTTAACAACACATGGGCTGGTCCTTTTTCTGTTGTGCTTCAGGATAATAGCGTAGTAGCTAACTATGATGCCAAACAGTTTATGGAGTTTTCAGTAAACCTCAGCAAATTGGGGCTTGATCCTTTGGTTACCATGGGAGACCCCTGTGCACTGCCATTCAGAAAATTACTGGTGAAAACAAGAGCATCCACTTCCTTTTCGGCAGAGTTAAAAGACTTTGTGGGTCCTTTCAGTTTTTTCAGGGCACCAATGGCTCAAGCTGCTACTGATTTCCCCATCTTATGCCGAAATGGTGTTGCCGAAATTTGGGTTACAAACCCGATTTCAACTTCTTTATATACATGGTCAACTGCCAATGGAAATATTGTAGGAACTACAAATGGCAACAGAATTACCGTAAATCAAGCCGGTACTTATATCGTACGACAACAACTCATGGATAGTTGCGCTTCTACTTATGCTGCCGATACCATTGTCATTACTATGAATAACGGATGTAATGTATTAAGCGGCAAGCCCTATCTTTTTAATGCAAAGCTGAAAGATTATCAAACCACTGTTTTAACATGGAACAGTAGTGATAATGCAGCCACGGATGTTTATGAAATTGAAAGAAGTACTGACGGTGTAAATTTTATTGCAGTTAATGTAACAAAGGCAAACGGTTCAGGTATCTATATGGAAACGGATGATATTAGCCGGCATACAGGTAATGAAGTGTATTACCGGTTAAAGTTTCATGGTACAGGTGGGCGTATTTATTATAGTACAATTATACGGCTGTTGTTAAGATCGAAACAAGATCAGTTTTTAACGGTTTCTCCCAATCCTGTGAAAGAGCACTTCCGGTTGAGCTTCTCCGTTACTAAACCTACTGTTGTTGAGATCAGTATTATCAACAGTACCGGCGCTATTGTTTACCAGGTAAACGAACAGGCAGAAACAGGCTTAAACGAATGGGTCATTAACAGGGCGGTGAACTGGAGTTCCGGTCAATATATTATCCAGGTGAAGCTTGCTGATGAAGTTTTCAGGAAAAGACTGATTGTAACATATTAATAAATCCTCAAGCTCTTCTTCATGAAGGGCTTTTTACTGCTACTTTTGCAGAGTGGAATACACTCTGAAGAAATCATTAGGACAGCATTTTTTGAAAGATGAAAATATTTGCCGGCAAATTGTTGATTTGGTTCTGGATGAAAAGCCCCTTCATTTATTAGAAGTTGGGCCCGGAGCCGGCGCATTAACCAAATATTTACTGGAGTTTAAAGAGCTTAATTTTAAAGCCATTGAGCTTGATAAGGATAAAATTGACTATCTGCAACAAACTTACCCGGCCATTAAAGGCAAACTCATACACCAGGATATTTTAAATGCCGATCTTCCTTTTGAAGGGCAGTTTATGTTACTGGGAAATTTTCCTTATAACATTTCAACGCAAATTCTGTTTAAAGTACTCGACTGGAAAGACCAGGTTAATTGTGTTGTGGGAATGTTTCAGAAAGAAGTAGCACAACGGATAGCATCTAAGGAAGGAAATAAATCGTATGGTATATTAAGCGTTTTGGTGCAGGCTTATTATGATGTAGAGTATTTATTTGAAGTACATGAAAATAGCTTTGATCCACCGCCAAAAGTAAAAAGCGGGGTTATCAGGTTAAAACCCGTACAGCAAATTCCTGCTATGGCCAGTGAAAAGAAATTTATACTGCTGGTGAAAACAGCGTTTAATCAACGACGCAAAATGTTACGCAATGGAGTAAGGGGATTGTTTGCTGCCGATTTTTTAAAAGATGAACTATTTAATAAACGTGCAGAACAATTAACGGTAAAACAATTTGCTGAACTAACTTTTAAAATGTTTTAGGTATAAAATGTGTTGAACATTCAAGAATAAAAATTAAAGGTGAAAGTAATCGTTACAACAAAATCTCATGAATATCTTCTGGAAAAATTGCGGGAGGGAGGTTATACTGTTAAATATCTTCCTTCCATTTTATATGAAGAGTTAATTAATCAGTTGGATGATGTGGCAGGGCTGGTTGTATCAACCCGTGTAAAAATTGATGCTGGAGTAATTGAACAAGCGGCGCAACTGATGTGGATTGGCCGACTGGGAAGCGGGCTTGAATTAATTGATTTGCCTTATGCTGAAAGCAAAGGAATAAAAGTGTACAGTAGCCCTGAAGGCAACTGCGATGCTGTTGGTGAACATGCCTTGGCCATTTTGCTTGGTCTGATGAATAAGATCTATACAAGCTTTGATGAAATAAAACAAAATCAATGGATACGTGAAGAGAACCGTGGTTTTGAATTAAATGGAAAAACAGTTGGCATTATTGGATTTGGAAACACCGGCCAAGCATTTGCAAAAAAACTCAAAGGGTTTGATGTAACAGTGCTTGCTCATGATAAATATCAGTATGGATTTGGCGGTGAGCAAATAAAAGAAGCATCCATGGAACAGGTGCTGAAGTATAGCGATGTGATCAGCATGCATTTACCCTTAACGGAGGAAACATTGCATTATGCTGATCATGCTTTTTTTCAATCGGCCAAACAGCAACCTTATTTTATCAATACATCAAGGGGCAAGGTGCATGATACCAAAGCAGTGATAGAAGCACTGCAAAAAGGATGGATTGCCGGCGCAGGTTTGGATGTGTTGGAAAATGAAAAACTGAATCAATATATGAGTGAAGAAAGACAAGAGCTTGATTGGTTAATGCAACAACCCAATGTAATCTTAACTCCGCATATTGCAGGATATACGCATGAAGCCTTTTATAAAATGAGTAAAGTACTGGCCGATAAACTGGGCCTGATGTAAATTATTCAAGTACGGTAAAGGGTAATTCAATTCTTATTTTTCCCCATTGCACTACAATTGATCCTTTATTTTTCTGTTTTGTTAAGCTTAACGACTTGTAACAGTACAATTGAGCGATACAACAGGCGATGTTCCGGGATTTGCAGCAGGAAATATAATTGTGGTTTCTTCTTCTTTTCTTTGAAAAAAGTTGTTTACTTTTGAATTCAAATAAATATGCAACGCTTCAGCAATTCTGAGGCGTTGTTATTTTTTTTGTATCATCGAAAAGGAAGGAGGAATTATGAGTATTCAATATGTAACTAAAGAAACACTTGAAAAGATGCAGGCAGAGTTGCAGCAAATGAGAGGTATTGACCGCCCTGCAGCATCGAAAGCAATTGCCGAGGCCCGTGAAAAAGGTGATTTGAAAGAAAATGCCGAATATGATGCGGCCAAAGAAGCACAAGGCATGCTGGAAGCAAAGATCAAGCAACTGGAAGGAGTTCTTTCCAATGCACGTATAGTTGATGAAAACACAATTGATACCAGCAAAGTAACCATCTTAACCAGGGTAACGATTACCAACCTGGCTACAAAAAAGCAAATTACTTATCAAATAGTGGGTGAACATGAAGCAGATCTCAAACTGGGTAAAATTTCTGTTACATCGCCCATTGGTAATGGATTATTGGGTAAAACAATTGGTGAAATTGCAGAAGTGCAGGTGCCCGCAGGTATGGTAAAGTTTAAAATAGAAGAGATTACTGTTTAAACTGGAAGAACTAAAACTGGTTTAATTAATAAGATGAGTTAAGTACGCTCATCTTTTTATTTTACATTTACCTCTATAAAAGTGTTTGATTACTGGGTCTGTTACAATTGAAGTTTCAATCGGCAATCCTGCATCTGAAATCAAAAATATTTGGGAGCATGAGTATTTTTTCAAAAATTATTGCTGGCGAAATACCATCCTATAAAATTGCTGAGAATGAAAAATTCTTTGCTTTCCTGGATATTGCTCCTTTAGTTGAAGGGCATGTATTGGTGGTGCCTAAAATTGAAACAGATAAGATCTTTGATGTGCCCGATGATGATTTGGCAGACCTGCTGCTCTTTGCCAAACCAATTGCAAGAGCTATTGAAGCTTCATTCAGTTGTAACAGGGTTGGTCTTGCTACTATAGGTCTTGAAGTACCACATGCACATTTACATTTGGTTCCCATCAATACCGCTGATGACCTTAATTTTACCCGACCCAAATTGAAACTATCTGAAGCACAATTTAAAAATGTACAGCAAAAAATCTTGGAAAAACTAAAAATAACCCCATGACTCAACTACGGTATGATGATTTAGGCTATAAGAAAAAAGGTAGAAAAAGAAATCCTCGTCCGCTGTTCATTACCATTGTGTGTGTTATCTTATTTGCATATGGATTATGGGAAATCGTATATTCTTATACTGGTAATATTGTTCTGAGAGGTGGGGTTGATACATTATACCCGGCCATCAATGCATTGATGATGGTGTTTGGATTTGTAGGGTTAAGCGGTGTATGGAGCATGGAGAAATGGGGACCCATCAGTTTTGTGATTGTGATATCACTGAAACTTCTGATAGACGCCATTTTCGGACATTTTAACTGGCTGTACATGTTTGGTTATATTCCTGCTGCATTATTTTTATTAACACTGCCCAAGATGAGGAAAACTGATTGATGTTTTTATTATCATCAAAAACTTCTTTTGTTTTTATCGGAATCATTTGTTTCTTATCCTTATTGTTTTATTAGCCTGCTCAACATTATCTGCTTCGTGAAAGATCAAATGTTGAAAAAAGATTTTAAAAATATGGTTCTCAAAATAAAGAAATGACTTTTGTGTATGAAACAGATTCTACACTGAGGCTTTCTTACAAGACAGTACAAAGCGTGGCGTGGATATTATCTGTTTTTTTTACAGTAACGGAAGATGTTACAAAGAAACCAAAACTACAGATTGTGATGAGTGCTTTCAGAAATAATTAGGAGAGGTGCTTTCAAAAAAAATGTATAAATGGAAAAAAAATAAACGAAACACTTTATATCTCCAGTGGGTTCTGGAACAGGAGTATTGTCATAGATGAGAAGAAACCTTTCTCATACAGCATTATTCATGAGTATATGAACAAAAGAAAACAAAAGGCTTTGTATCAACGCCTCAGCTTTTAAGGACAGTTGAAGTTACGTTGTTATTTTTTCAACCTCCCCGGGTTCTGTTTTATAAAATCTTCCCAACCATTTATTTCCCCTTTTCCTTTTAGTAATATTTTGGAAGTTTGAAAATGATGGCATAAGGCAACAGCCAAGGCATCAGTTGCATCAAAATATTTTGGTTTGGCCTTAAAATGAAGAACATGCTGCAGCATGTTCCAAACCTGTTCCTTATCAGCATTACCATTCCCGGTTACTGATTGCTTTACTTTTTTGGGTGAATACTCTGCAACACCCAATCCTGCACTCATAGCAGTAGCTATGGCCACACCTTGTGCTCTCCCAAGTTTAAGCATGCTCTGTACGTTTTTTCCAAAGAAAGGTGCTTCAATTGCAAAATCAGTGGGGTTGTATTGTTCAATGATCTGTTTAACTTTTTCATGGATCAGTTGCAGGCGGATGTAGACATCTTTGTGTTTGGTTAATTTCAACACATCCATTTCAATTAAATAGGGTTGGTTTTGTTTGAAACCAATAAGTCCGTAACCCATCACTACCGTTCCCGGATCGATACCCAAAATGATTTTAGCAGAAGTTTGCAAGCCGGAGTTTATTTTTGAACAAATTAACCCAAACTGAACAGGAATTTCAAAATCTTTATCAATTACTTTCTAGGCCCCATACTTTTTGTATGGATTAGCATTTCTTTATACAACCAGGTGCGTCATCAACCCGACTTACCTCTTGCATGGCAGCAAATGAAAAATGCCATTGTTGGTGAACAAAGCTGGAAATTATGGATGGCTATATTCTTGATGCCCGTTAACTGGGGGTTGGAATCTTATAAATGGTATGTATTGGTGAATAAATATCAGCCATTATCTTTCGGAAAAGCATTTGAATCGGTATTAAGTGGATTAACATTAGCTATGAATACGCCCAACCGAATTGGAGAATATGGTGGAAGAGTAGTATATCTTAATCCATCATTCCGGTTAAAAGGAGTAGCACTTGCATTGGTGAGCAGTGTTGGTCAGTTACTGATCACTTTAATGTTTGGCTGGTTAGCCTTATTCATTTTGAAACCACAGTTGCACCAGGTACATTTGAGCGGAACACATTTTTCGGGCATTTTACTGCAGGTATTTCAATATTCGGTTTTGTTTTTTATCGTTCTTACGGGAGTTTTCTTTTTCAGAATGCAGGTACTGGCAAAGATGCTGAAATGGATACCCTGGCTAAAAGAAAAGTTATCATTTACCAATGTATTGGAGAATCTGTCAAACAGGGGATATTTGCAGATATTATTTTACTCTTTTTTACGTTTTATAGTTTTTGCCTTACAATATGTGTTTATATGGCAGGCCTTACAGATTGAGATACCGTGGTGGCAGGGTTTTTGGAGCGTGGCATTGATCTTTTTAGTGATGGCAATTGTTCCAGGCTTTGCAATAGCCGATGTTGGAATAAGAGGAAAAGTAGCCATCAGTATTATTGGATTATTCAGTACAAACAGTATTGCCATTCTTGCCGGAACAGTTGGTATCTGGTTATTAAACCTGGTGTTGCCTGCATTAATTGGGAGTTTACTGTTGTTAACGATCAAAATTTTTAAAGACCGATGATAAGAGGCTGTTGAATGACCAGGACCATTTCCTATAACATGCTAAAACAAACCGTTAATTACAGATGAAGTTTACATTGATCCTGATCCTTACATGGTTTTCCTTTACTCCCGCAACAGTAAACACAGGCGATGAGTATTGCGGTATCCGTAATACAGCCTGGCATAGCGGTGAATCTATCAACTATCATGTATATTATACACTGGCAGGTATTTTTGTGTATGGTGGTGAGGCCAACTTCAATGTAAACATGGAACGGTATAATGGTAAACCTGTTTATCACATCATAGGCGATGGGAAAACAACTTCTTTCTTTGATGGTTTTTTTAAAGTACGGGATAGGTACGAAAGTTATATTGATACGGCAACCCTTCAACCTTATAAATTTGTAAGAAATATAGAAGAAGGAGATTTTAAGAAGTTTGAGTCAGTTACATTTAATCAAACAAACAATACTGCCACTTCACAGGGAGGTACGTTTAAAGTGCCCGGTTGCATACAAGATGTGTTGAGTTCTATTTATTATGCCCGCAATATTGATTTTAATAAATACAAACCCGGCGATCGGATCCCCTTCAATATGTTTATTGATGATAAAACATATAATCTCTACATCCGGTATTTAGGCAAAGAAAAGATCAAAACAAAGTATGGTAAGTTCAATGCTATTAAATTTAAACCGTTGCTAATTGAAGGAACCATTTTTAAAGACGGCGAAAAAATGACCGTGTGGGTAAGTGATGATCCTAACCGTATTCCGGTACGTATTGAAAGCCCCATTTCAGTTGGCAATATAAAAGTTGATATGATGGGCTACCGCAATACACGTTATAAGTTAGGCGGATTGATTAGTATCAGGTAAACTATTACAAATCACTCAAGGAAAAATTTTCTTTCATTCTTATTCCCTTTTCTGTTTGTTGCAATGTGCAGCATTCGATCAATGGATCATGTTCAAAAAAGAGGATAAAATCATTGGCTACCGCTTCAGTAAGGAAAGATTTTTTTTCATTGAGCGTAGTTAACGGGAACATATCGTAAGCCATTACATAAGGAATAGGAATGTGTGTAGCAGCAGGTAAAAGATCAGCCATATATACAATGGTTTTGCCATTGTATTTTATTTGCGGCAGCATCATACTTTCTGTATGACCATTCACAAAACGCATGGCAATATTTTCATTAAATTCCGAAGAAGATAATTGATGAAACTGTGCTTCACCCGCTACAATAAACTTCAATTGCCCGCTTTCCTGTATAGGTAAAATATTTTCTTTTAAGAAAGAGGCTTTCTCCCGGTCGTTTGGGTTGGTGGCCCAAGCCCAATGACTTTCATTGCTCCAGAAAGTTGCATTCTTAAATGCAGGAACTAACAGATCTCCTTCCCGTTTAATAGAACCTCCACAATGATCAAAATGAAGATGTGTAAGAATTACATCGGTGATATCATCTTTTCCAAAACCATATTTGGCTAAGGAAGTAATCAATGTATCAGTTCCATGCAGGTGATAATGTCCCAGGAATTTTTCATCCTGTTTATCACCCATACCATTATCAATTAATATCAAACGATTTCCGTCTTCAATGAGTAAGCTTCGCATGGCCCAACTGCAGAGATTGTTTTCATCAGCCGGGTTCAGTTTATTCCACATCACTTTTGGTACAACGCCAAACATAGCACCCCCATCTAGCTTAAAATAACCGGTATTGATTGAATACAATTTCATTAGTGAATTGTTTTTACAGGTTTGTATTTGGCTAAAGTGAATAACAACGCAACCAAACCTAATATAAAGAAAATAACTAAAGCTAAAATAGAATTCCGCATACTACCGGTAAGGCCTTCAATAAAACCAAAACTGAACAGACCGATTACAATTGCCAGTTTTTCTGTTACATCATAAAAGCTGAAGAAGGAAGCCGTATCTTTTGTTTCAGGCATGAGCTTGGCATAGGTTGCACGGCTCAATGCCTGGATACCCCCCATCACCAATCCAACAAAGGAAGCAATGATATAAAAATGCATTTCTGTTTGAATAAAATATCCACCAATACAGGCAGTAATCCAAAGAATAACCGTAAAGATCAATACCCGGATATTACCAAATTTACCCGATAACCTCGACATAAGAATAGCTCCGGCAATGGCAACCAACTGCAACAGTACTGCTGTAATGATAAGTTTAATATTTTCAAGATGAAGAATCTTGATCCCAAAATCAATGGCTACGAGCAAAACAGTTTGTACACCCATGCTGTAAAAAAAGAAGGCAGTAAGAAAATGTTTCAGCACCGGCATGTTTTTCACTTGATTCCATACCAGTTTTAATTGATGAAAGCCATTAACCAATACCTGCTTCTTTGATTTCAGTTCTGTTTTACTGCTTCTGTTTGGTAACCTGCTGAAGGGGATTTGTGCAAAAGCTATCCACCACACACCTACCAGCAGAAAGGTAATTTTTAATGGTAATGGATTATCGGGCATCAGCACCACCAAACCAAAACCAATGATCTGTAGCAACACACTTCCAATATAACCCATCGTAAAACCTTTGGCGCTAATGCGGTCCATATCTTCTTCTGCAGCAATTTCCGGCAAGTAAGAATTATAAAAAACCTGTGAGCCATAAAAACCAATACCGGCAAACATGAAACACATTAAACCAAATGTGACGTTGTTCTTATCAAAAAAGAACATCAGTGAACAACTCAATGCGCCGAGATAACAGAAGAAGCGCATGAAGTTTTTCTTATTGCCTTTATAATCTGCAATCGACGAAAGAATTGGAGATAAAAAAGCAATCAACAAGAATCCAGTGGCCAATACATAATCCTTCAACTCTGTATTCACGAAGTTTCTTCCGAATAATGAAATGCCATCGGGAAAATTTTTAATACTTGTTACGGCTGCATAATAAGCAGGAAAAAAAGTAGTAGTGATCACCAGATTGTAAACACTGTTGGCCCAATCATACATGGCCCAGCCGTTCACAATTTTTTTGGAAGCAGTCTGCATATGGATGGTTTATGTGAATAGAGCAATCAATTGCTAAATACACATGAAAATAACATAATAAAATGAATTGTATTATTTCAGATAACCTGTGGCGATCATGACCAGTAAAATAATTCCTGCAATGATGCGGTACCAGCCAAATAAACGGAACCCATGCTTTTGCAAAAAGCCGATGAAGAATTTTATAGCCAGCATGGCAACAACAAATGCAACCACATTACCAATCATAAATGCCTGTGTGTTTTGTGCTGTAGAAAGTATGAGTTCATATCCTTTCTGCTCAATACCTTTCTCCATCCATTCTTTTAAAAATAAAGAATAACCAGTTGCAGCTGCCATGGTTGGTACTGCCAGGAAAAAAGAAAATTCAGCAGCCAGAGATCTTGTTAGCTTTTGCTGCATTCCACCAATAATAGACGCTGCACTGCGACTTACACCGGGGATCATGGCAATACATTGCCACAAACCAATGATGAATGCCTTGCCAAAAGAAATTTCTTTTTCTTCTGTAATAGTATGTTGTTTAAATACATTGTCAATAAAGAGCAAAACAATACCTCCTGCCAGCATGGTAATAGAAACCGTGAGCGGACTTTCAAGCAACGCATCAATTTTGTCGCTGAACAATTTTCCCAGCACCAATGCAGGTAATACAGCAACAAGAAGTTTGGCATAAAACTGCCAGCTCTTTACATCAATAAATTTTTTCCAATATAAAACCACCACGCTCAGGATTGCACCAAGCTGAATAGAAACCGTAAACAGCTTGGTAAAATTATCTGCTGGTACATTCATCAACCGTTCAGCAATGATCATATGACCCGTTGATGAAATGGGAAGATATTCAGTTAATCCTTCTACAATGGCAATGATGATGGATTCAAACGTATTCACGAAAAAGAATTTGAAAACCTGCCCGACGGCAGGCGGGTTTGAAAATGAGATTAATTTGAAAATGAAAAAGCCAATTCAAAAATTCGAAATCAATTTTCAAATTTTCAAATCGGCTCATTTTAAATTATGTTGCTTAATCTTTTGGTTTTTTCATGATGGCATAAACCTCAATAACTAGACCCGCAATGATAAGAAAAGGAGCCAACGTAATACGACGGAAACTGTACACTTCCTCTTTGTTAAATACATTCGGGTCGGCGCTTTTTCCTCCCATCATCAGCAGAAATCCGAGAATGATCACGGCTCCGCCAATGGCCATCCACATATAATTTTGTTTGGTAAAAATCGTTGCAATTTTCTTTTGGCTCATAGTCTTTATTTGAGGGCTGCAAGATAAGGGAAAGTCGGGAAGTCGGAAAGCTCGTAGTCCGGAAGTCGGAAAAGGCAGATAGACCGAAGTCCCTGAGTCAGAAAAGTCCGAAAGACAGGAACTTTAGTTCATGTACAAACTCTTTCTTTCTGACTTTCGGTCTAAAAACTTTCTGTCTTATTAATACAATTCATCAAGTTTCATCCGTAAATACTTCATTACGCTGCGGTGTGTGCTGAACAA
>JBKJNM010000144.1:0-13959 GCA_046593655.1 Lacibacter sp.
ATGAAAAAGGTACAACAAGTCAGAAAGCATTGCTTGGTAAAGAAAGCACTGATTGGCAAGATCAGATTTACAGAAATGCGTTTGGACAGGATTTTAATTTAAGTGCAACGGGTGCTGTAGGAGAGGGTAAACTTCCTTTCCGGATTTCAGGCGGCTATTTAAACCAGGATGGTATTTTAAAAACAGGCAATTTTAAACGTTTAACAGGGTCTTTGAATTTAAACCCCACGATGTTTAACAATAAATTGAAGCTTGATTTAAATTTTAAAATTGCAAGAACCGAAAATCAGTTTGCCAATGAAGGTGCAATTGGCAATGCCATCACCTTTGACCCCACCAAACCAATTAACAGCAGTAGCGCAAGATATGGTGGCTATTGGGAGTGGACAGATCCTGACGGATTGCCAACTCAGTTATCAAACCGCAACCCGGTTGGTTTATTAAATAACAGAACAAACACAAGTGAAGTATTACGCAGCATTGGTAATATTGCTTTCGATTACCAGATCCCTTTTATTAAAGGACTGCGTGCAAACCTAAACCTTGGTTATGATGTTTCTACAGGACAGGGACGTAATACAGTTACAGACAGTGCTGCAGATACCTATCGGCGTAAAGGCATTAACAACCCCTATTATCAGGAACGCACAAATAAGCTGATGGATTTTTATTTTAACTACGTTCAAAATTTAAAAGGCATTAATAGTCGGGTAGATTTTACAGCAGGTACCGGCTACCAGGATTTTGAATTTTACAATTTCAATCATGCAGACAGAAGATATAGTGGTGATACAGTACCCGGTTCAAAACAAGAATTTATTTCACAGGACCCCGGGTTTACATTAATCTCTTATTATGGTCGTTTAGTGTACACACTTGCAAATAAGTATACTGTAACAGTAAATGCCCGTACCGATGGTACATCAAAGTTTAGTAAAGCAAACCGTTGGGGTTTCTTCCCTTCTGCAGCATTTGCATGGCAGATCAGTGAAGAAAACTTTCTTAAAAATTCAACGGTTGTTTCAAACCTGAAATTCCGTGCAGGTTATGGCGTTACGGGGCAACAGGATGGTATTCCTTTTTACGGATTTATTCCGGTTTATAGCTTAAGTAACAACCAGGCGCAATATCAATTTGGTAACAGCTATGTAAACATGTTACGGCCCGGTGCATACGATGCTGATCTTCGTTGGGAAACCACTAGCAATATCAATGCAGCCATTGACTTTGGTTTTATGAACGACCGCATCAGCGGTACTCTTGAAGGATTTATTCGTAAAACAGAAGATCTGTTAAGTACCGTTCCGGTTCCGGCAGGTTCTAATTTTACCAATCGTTTATTTACCAACGTAGGAAATATTGAAAGTAAGGGGTTAGAAGCTACATTAAATACAACGCCCGTAAAAAGTAAAGATGTAGAATGGAATATAGGTGTAAACTTTACCTACGTTGTTCCTAAAATCACTAATTTATTGGTGAATGCCGACCCCAACTTTAAAGGTGTTGAAGTTGGTGGAATCAGTGGTGGTACGGGAAATACCATTCAACGCCATATTGTAGGCCAACGACCAGCTTCGTTTTATATGTACAAGCAAATCTATGATGCCAACAATAAACCGATTGAAGGATTGTATGAAGATTTAAACCGTGATGGATTCATTAATGAAAACGACCTGTACATCAATCAGTCGCCCGAAGCAAAGTATTACCTTGGTATTACATCTAATGTTTCTGTTAAACGCTTTACTGCAGGGTTTGTAATGCGTGGCAGTATTGGCAACTATATGTATAGTAATATAAATTCCAACATGGGTGTGTTAAGGCAAATTCTAAATCCCCTTGGTTTCTTAGCTAATGGAATAAGAGATTACCAGAATACAAGGTTTGTGAATAATCAATATTTCTCTGATTATTATCTGCAGAATGCTTCCTTTCTGCGCATGGATAATATCAACTTTGGGTATGATGCCGGTGAAATTGCAAAGAATGTACGGTTACGGATAACAGCCAATATTCAAAATGTGTTTGTAATTACCAAATACACTGGGCTTGATCCGGAAATTTCAGGCGGAATTGATAACACAATCTATCCTCGCCCACGTACCTATGTACTTGGTATAAATCTTGACTTTTAAAAAACAATAAACATCTGCAATATGAAACGTATTTCAGTATATATAGCAAGCATGCTGTTAGGAATGGCACTCTTAGTTAGTTGTCATAAACAGCTCGATAGAGAACCTCCTAACACATTGCCATCAGCCAGTGTTTATGCAACGGAAGGTGGTTATTTACAAGTATTGGCAAAGGTTTATGGAAGTGTAGCACTTACAGGTAACCAAGGCCCTGCCGGTAATGGTGATGTAGCAGGAATTGATGAAGGTACTTCTGATTTTTTACGATTGTTCTGGAAAGTACAGGAATTAAGTACCGATGAAGCCGTGGTTGCATGGAACGATCCAGGCATCCAGGATTTTCATAACATGAACTGGAGCTCCAGTAATCCTATGTTAAAAGGATTATATTACCGATGTACTTATATTGTTACACTATGTAACGAATTTATTAGGGAAAGTGCAGCAGATAAATTAAGTGGCCGGGGAATTACAGGTGCAAGTGCTGAAAATATTAAAAAAATGCGTGCTGAAGCAAGGTTTATCCGTGCATTTGCCAGTTGGGTATTATTAGACTTGTATGCGAAACCAGGTTTTACTACTGAGAATGATCCGATCGGTAAATTCAATCCACCGCAAACAAATCGCATTCAATTGTTCGCCTATATTGAAACAGAATTAAAAGCAATTGATGGCGATCTTTCAAATGCAAGGGCAGGAGAGTATGGTCGTGCAGATAAAGCAGCGGCATGGGCATTGCTGGCACGTTTATATCTTAATGCAAAAGTGTATACTGGTACTGAAAAAAATTCAGAAGCAATTACCTACTCTAAAAAGGTGATTGATGCCGGTTACGGTTTGTTAAGTAATTACCGCTGGCTAGGCCTGGCCGATAATCATTTAAACAACCCTGAATTTATACTCACATTAAACTATGATGGAATTCGCTCTAAAAATTTTGGTGGAACAACGTTTCTTGTAAATGCTTCAGTTGGTGCAGATATGGACAGAAATGTTTCAGGTCTTGGTGGATGGGGCGGTATCCGTGCAACAAGAAATCTTCCCGATCTGTTTCCCGACGTAAATGGAAATGGCGACAAAAGAGCACAGTTTGTTACTGGTACGCAAATATTAGACATCAATAACATTTCTGAATTTAAAGATGGGCTGGCCGTTATCAAATACCGTAACCGAACACGCAGCGGCGCTTTTGGGCAAGATCCTGATAGAACATTTGCTGATATTGACTTCCCTCTTTTCCGTTTAGCTGAAATGTATCTGATCTACGCTGAAGCAGTGAAACGTGGTGGTACCGGTGGTTCAGAAGCACAAGCTGTAATATATTTAAATGCCTTGCGTGCAAGAGCACAGGTTACCGCAGCTCCAATTGGGTCTTACACCCTCGATTATGTTCTTGATGAAAGGGCAAGAGAATTGTATTGGGAAGGGTTTCGCCGTACAGACCTGATCCGGTACGACCGCTTTACAGAAGGCACTTATTTATGGCCCTGGAAAGGTGGTGTAAAAAATGGAACAGGTGTTGCAGCAACAAGAAAAATTTATCCCATTCCTGATTCTGAAATTGCTGCTAATCCAAACCTGGTTCAAAACGCAGGCTATTAATTCATTTATAAACTAAAAGACATGAAATTATATATTAACAAACTTTCCTTTTTAGTAGCAATGGTTGCTTTCTTTGGGTGTGAGAAAGTTGAAAACAAAATCTCCTACGAGGGTGGCACGCCACCTGTTTTAACAGGAAGTGCCTCAATAGTTCGCTTAGAAGCAGGAGAG
Source organism: Lacibacter sp. (assembly GCA_046593655.1). Lineage (GTDB taxonomy): Bacteria > Bacteroidota > Bacteroidia > Chitinophagales > Chitinophagaceae > Lacibacter. The sequence continues at coordinate 3,909 of JBKJNM010000144.1, forward strand.
GAAAATAATATTGCACTGCGTATTGCATGGACCAACCCGAATTATAAGTTTACAACCGGTTTAAGTTCGCATGATGTGAAGTACACATTAGAAATAGATACATTAGGCGGAAACTTTTCCAGCGGGAAAAAATACACAACTGTTTTTGCAAAAGAATTAGTGAAGGTCTACACAATAGGAGAATTGAACGCCATCTTAGGCAACTCTATGCGTTTGCAATTAGATCCGCGGCGAAATTATACCTTACAGATGCGGATTTCATCCAGTCTTGGAATTGGAACAGATGCTGCAAAGCTTACATCCAACATCATTACATTTACTACAAGCCCTTTTCCTCCCCCGCCAAAAGTACCTGTACCAGATGCGGGCACTTTATGGGCAACCGGCGATGCGTTTGCATCATCTTGGCAAAACCCATTACCTGGCCCCTACGACCTGTCGCAAAAATTTACAAAAAGGTCTACCACTTTATATGAGCTTACGGTAAACATGCCAGGCGGAGGCGCTTACAAACTGATTCAGGCACAAGGTAACTGGGGTTCGCAATACCACATGCTTGCGGGTGGTACATGGCAGGGCGGTGAGTTTGAAAAGAAAGATGCAGATCCTGCATTTCCCGGTCCGCCAACAGCAGGGACATATAAAATCACTGTTGATTTTCAATTAGGACTTTTCAATGTTGTAAAACAGTAAAACAAATTCAAATGAAACGATTTAATAAACTTGGCTTAATCATGTTGGTTATACTTGGCTTTACAGCATGTGAAAAAGCCCCAGACCTTCCAATGAATGGAAATGGAGTTGCCCCTGTTTTATCAGCAGCTTCCACAACCGTTACACCCGTACCTGCCGATTCAAACAAATACTCCCTGATCCTTAACTGGACAGATCCTAAATATGCACAAGCTCCATCACTCTATAAGTTTGTAATTGAAATTGACTCAGCCAACCGCAATTTTTCAAAGGCATACACACGAACAGTTATTGGGAAGCTTACAGATTCCATTGTGGCAAAGGATCTAAATACAGCAATGCTGGCTTGGGGTTTTGAATTCAATAAAGCATATGATCTTGATGTGAGGGTAACCTCATCCTACGGTAATAACAATGAAAGGCTGGCTTCCAATATTTTAAAGATCAGAGCAACACCTTATAAAGTTCCTCCCAAAGTTGCCTTACCGGTAACAGGAAAACTATTTATTGTGGGAGATGCTACGCAGGGTGGCTGGAACAACCCTGTTCCGGTTCCTGTTCAGGAATTTGCACGAATTGATGAAACCACGTTTGGCGGAGTGTTTCAATTCAATGGAGGAAATCAGTATCTATTATTACCCGAAAACGGAAGTTGGGGAACAAAATATGTGATCAGCAATAACAATGCAGCAGGTGCTGATACTACCGGAACCTTTTCCCTTAGCACTGGACCGGGAGATAATTTTAAAGCGCCGGCGACGAGTGGTTATTATAAAGTAACTGTAGATTTTCAACAGGGAACATATAAAATACGACCTATTACTTTGCAACATGGCTTGCCTACTAACCTGTTTATTGTAGGTGGGGCAACACCCGGCGGTTGGAATAATCCTGTGCCTGTTCCATCACAACAATTGACCCGATTGAATGCTGTTTGGTGGGAAGTATCACTTCCGCTAACTACCGGAGAAAAATTTCTGATCTTACCAGTCAATGGGAGCTGGGGCCAGAAATTTGGGGTAGATGTAGCAGCAGCCAATAACAAATCAGGAACATTTAAAGCCGAAGGAGGAGATTTCCCAACTCCAAATACCAGTGGTACCTATAAGTTCAAGATTGATTTTTATTCGGGCAAATATCAAATAACGCCTTAATTCAATTGTTTAAATACGATGAAAGCCGGTAAAACTTTACCGGCTTTCTCTTTTTATATCTCATCAAAGCCTGCCCCACCCTTTATTTTCATTACCTTCGTGCCCTTAATTTTCAAGCCTATGGGTTCTTTACTTGAACAATTGGATCTGGAGCGTTTACCGCAACATATTGCCATCATCATGGATGGAAATGGGCGATGGGCAAAAGAACAGGGGCAGGACAGGCTCTATGGTCATTATCATGGTGTTGAAAGTGTAAGAAACATTGTGGAAGGGAGTGCAGAGTTGGGTGTGAAGTATTTAACCCTCTATGCCTTTAGTACAGAAAACTGGGATCGGCCAATTGAAGAAGTCACGGGCTTGATGGAACTGCTGGTGGACACTATTCGTAAAGAAACAGCTATCCTCAATAAGAATAATATCAGGCTGCATGTAATTGGCGACTCCAATATGCTGCCCGATTATGCAAGAAAAGAATTGCAGGAAAGTTTGGATGAGCTGAAGAGCAATACAGGTCTCAATCTCATTATGGCATTGAGTTACAGCAGCAGGTGGGAAATTGTGAATGCCATTAAAAACATTGCTGCCGATGTAAAAACCGGTAAGTTGGAGCCGTTTGAAATTGACCAGGATACCATCAAGGACTATCTCACAACAAGGGAGTTTCCCGATCCTGAGTTGATGATTCGTACCAGTGGTGAATACCGCATCAGTAATTTTCTGTTATATCAATTAGCGTATGCTGAATTGTATTTTACAAATGTGCGCTGGCCCGATTTCAGAAAAGAGAATTTATACGAAGCCATCCTTGATTTTCAAAAAAGGGAACGCCGGTTTGGAAAAACCGGGGAGCAGTTAAAACCCGAAGAACAGATAACGCAATCTTAAGATATTCTGTTCACAGGTATTTTAACAAAAGTGTTTCAGCAAAAGCGTTTATTTTGCCGCCCGGCCATTGATCTTAAAAGTCGTAGTCAGAATTGCTTAACAGCGATTAACTACATCAGGCATGAGCGGCTTTTTTATAATTGATATACAACATAACCGTAACTGATTTTTGATGCATTTGAAAAGAAATTTACTCCTGCTTTTTATTGTTTGCTTCGGCTTTCAACTAAATCTTTGGGCACAACAACCCGACACTACAAAACCTGTTTCAGTAGATCCCGAACTGGAAGCTATTTTTAATTCAAAGACTCCAAAGGAATATGTGATTGCCGGCATTACCGTAAGCGGATCAAAAACATTTGATTCAGCTTTATTGGTTTCTATTACCGGTATTTCCATTGGCGATAAAGTATATCTGCCTGGTGGTGATCTTTTCAGCAAAGCTATTTTAGCGATCTGGCGTCAGCAGTATTTTGATGATGCAGCCATCTTTATTACAAAAGTAGATGGCAAGGATATCTTTATCGAAATCAGTGTAAGAGAAAGAGCCCGCTTAGGAAACTTCTTTTTTAAAGGAGTTAAGAAAAGCGAGCAGGATGAACTGAAAGAAAAAATTGGTTTAACGCCCAACAAAGTAGTAACGGAAAATTTGCGCCGTACAAGTATTGAAAAAATTGAAAAATATTATATCGAAAAAGGGTATCGCAAAATAAACATTGAAATCACAGAAACAAAAAATGCTGTTAACCCCAATTTTATAGATCTTACTTATCATGTTGATAAAGGACAAAAAGTAAAAATTGATGAAGTACTCATCAGTGGTAATGATCATGTTTCTGATCTGAAACTGAAAAAGCAACTCAAAGGAACTAAAGAACGGTTACGACTTACCTTGCACCCTTCCAATGAAGCTCCGTTATATGGCAGCAAAGATTCTACATCCTTTAAAGAATATATGCGTGACTGGGGATTTTTATCGCTCAGTAAAACAAGAGATTATTTAGATCCCTGGTTCAGATTCAAGTTCTCTGCTGCAAAATTTAATCAGAACAAATATCTGGAAGACAAAGAAAAAGTAGTACAGTATTATAACTCATTAGGCTATCGGGATGCCGTTATTGAAAAAGATACCAACTACTACAACAGCAAGGGTAACCTGGTTGTTGAAATGAAAATACAGGAAGGACGACAATATTATTTTGGGAATGTTTCATGGAGAGGAAATACGAAGTACAGTGATTCATTACTCACTGCTATTCTTGGAATAAGAAAAGGAGAAATTTATAATATTGAAACACTGAATAAAAAATTAGGTAAGCAATTATCGGCTGAGGGTGGCGATATCAGCGGTTTGTATATGGATGATGGTTATCTCTTCTTTAGGATAGACCCCATTGAAACAAGCGTGTACAATGATACCATTGACTATGAAATTCGTTTATCAGAAGGGCCACAGGCAACCATCCGTGCAGTGAATATTTACGGGAACGATAAAACGAAAGAGTATGTGATCCGCAGGGAACTCCGCACAATACCCGGTGAAAAATTCAGTCGCAGTGATATGATTCGTTCTATCCGTGAATTATCGGCCTTGAATTATTTCAACCAGGAAAAGATCAACCCCAATCCTGTTCCCAACCCCGATGATGGTACCGTAGATATTAATTATTCCCTGGAAGAAAAATCAAGCGATCAGTTGGAGTTAAGCGCAGGCTGGGGTGGTATTATTGGTTTAACCGGCACATTGGGTATTACCTTCAACAATTTTTCTACCAAAAATATTTTTAAAAAATCGGCATGGCAACCATTGCCATCGGGCGACGGACAAAAATTATCCGTCCGTGTGCAATCAAACGGTCCTTCATTCAGCTCACAAAATTTTTCCTTTACTGAACCATGGTTAGGGGGTAAGAAAAGAAATAACCTTACACTTAGTTTGTTTCGTACTAAACTGGCCAATGCATTTGATCCGCTTACAGGATTACCCACACGCAAGAAAGGCGACAACCAGTTCTTGCGCACATTTGGTGCAAGTGTATCATTGGGTAAGCAATTGAAATGGCCTGATGATTATTTTAACCTCATTACATCAGTTAACTATACACAGTATAAATTAAAAGATTACCCTATTTTCCCTGAACTGGATAGCGGTGTTTCAAACAATTTCAACATCAAGTTCCAGATCATCCGTTCAAGTGTTGATCAACCTACCTTTCCAAGATCAGGTTCTAATTTCTCACTAACGGCTACGTTTACCCCACCATGGTCGTTAATAAGAGATGCGTCTAAATATGATGATCCTGCTGAAAAATACAGGTTGGTTGAATATCATAAATGGAGATTGAACTATGAATGGTTTGTACCTATTGGTAAACCGATGGGAGCAGAAAAAAATCGCCAGTTTGTGTTGAAAGCTTCAGCAAAATTTGGGTTTGTTGGACGTTATAACAGTGATCTTGCCATCACTCCTTTTGAACGTTTCCAGGTGGGTGATGCAGGTATGCAAAATAATTTTGGCATTATTGGTTTTGATATTATTGCACACAGAGGTTATCCTGTTTATGATAATTCAAATCCTAAGATCAACAACCCCAATCAATCATCGGCTACACAATTCTTTACCATCTTTAATAAGTACAGTTTAGAAATGCGTTATCCGTTAAGCACCAACCCCAGCAGTACAATTTTCGGATTGGCATTTTTTGAAGCTGCCAACGGATGGTACGATATTAAAGACTATAACCCTTTTAAGTTGCGTCGCAGCGCCGGTTTAGGGATGCGTTTCTTCCTGCCCATGTTTGGTTTGCTGGGCTTTGATTATGGTATAGGGCTAGACAGAACGTTCCCCGGTGCAAGATTCAGAGATTTAAGCAAGTTTACTTTTATGCTTGGATTTGAACCCGAATAATGATTCATTAAAAACCATCATATGAAAAAGCTTTTCATTCTTGCATTCTGTTTATTGTCATTTGCCGCTGTTACCAATGCGCAGCGCTATGCTATTATTGATACAAAGTATATCCTGGATAAAATTCCTGAGTACAAAGAAGCGAATAAGAAACTGGAGGATATGGCTGATGCATGGCAGAAAGAGATTGATCTTTTACAGGCCGACCTGGACAAAATATATCGCCAACTGGATGCTGAGCGGGCCATGCTTACTCCTGAATTATTGAAAAAGCGGGAAGATGAAATCTTCAATAAAGAAAAGCAGGTGCGTGACCTTCAAAAACGACGTTTTGGGTTTGAGGGAGATTATTTCCGCAAAAAGCAGGAATTGGTAAAACCTATACAGGATAAGGTGTACAATGCAGTGCAGCGGCTTGCTACAGAAAGATTGTACGATTTTATTTTAGACAAAAGTGAAGGAATTACCGTTATATTTGCCGACCCAAAACTGGACAAGAGCGACGATGTGCTGAAAATTTTAGGTGTTAAACTTTAATAAAAGCTACTAGTGATTGCAACCAGCGAAGGGGTTAAACGCACTTAATTAAAACAAAGAGGCAAAATTGAAAGGGCTGAGGCCAACAAATCCTTCCAATATGGGAGTTTTCAAAAAAAGCTGATTGACAATTTAAAACAACAAAAAAGAAACAGATGAAAAGAATTATTGTTCTTGCAGTTATAGCATTGATGGGTAGCGCTGTAACAGTAAATGCACAAAAAACGGGTCATATCAATACCGGTGAATTACTGAGTGTGATGCCTGAGACAAAAAAAGCGCAGGAGAAAATGCAAAAGCTGCAGGATTCTTTGAATTTGGTGTATGCCGAAATGATTCGTGAGTACAACGAAAAAGACAGCATCATTCGTTTAGATTCTGCAAAATGGACACAAGCCAAAAAAGACATCAAGTTCAGCGAGTATCAAAAACTGGCTGAAGAAGTTCAACAATACTCGGGTAAAGCACAACAATGGCTGCAGGCAAAAGAGCAGGAAATTTATGCACCTGTTCAAAAGGCTGCATTAGATGCTATCTCTGCTGTTGCAAAAGCAAACGGTTATATATATGTCTTTACAAGAGAGGCGTTACTGGTTGTTCCAACAACAGATGATTTGCTTCCCCTGGTGAAGAAGTTTTTGAAAATACCTGATGTCCCCGCTAAATAATTGTAGAAATAATTATATCCTAATCCTCCCGATCTTTCGGGAGGATTTTTTTTGTCCTTAATTTGCAACTATGCAAACAGGTCCTATCGGCATTTTTGATTCGGGTTATGGTGGATTAACGGTGATGCGTGAAATTGTTCAACATTTACCTGCTTATGATTATATGTATTTAGGTGATAATGCACGTGCACCATATGGTACCAGGAGTTTTGAAACTGTATATCGTTATACACTTGAATGTGTAGAGTGGTTCTTTAAACAACGATGTCCATTGGTTATTCTTGCATGTAATACAGCTTCTGCAAAAGCATTAAGAAGTATTCAGCAAAAAGATTTACAAAGCTTAAATCCACACAACAGGATATTAGGTGTTATACGCCCAACGGCCGAAGTAATTGGCGAATACAGTAAAACAAAAAAGGTTGGGGTGCTGGCAACAGGAGGTACTGTTCAATCAAACTCCTATGAAATCGAAATCAAAAAATTTTATCCTGATGTAGAAGTGTTTCAGCAAGCCTGCCCTATGTGGGTTCCACTCATAGAGAATAATGAACACGAAAGTGAAGGCGCTGATTTTTTTGTAAAAGAATCAGTTGACACTTTGCTGAATCAAGCAGAAAAGATTGATACCGTTCTTCTCGGTTGCACACATTATCCTTTGATAAGCAAAAAGATTAAGGAGCATTTGCCGGCAGATGTTCAATTATTATCACAGGGCAACATTGTAGCAAAAAGTTTAGCCGGATATTTACAACGTCATCCTGAAATGGATACCCGTTTAACGAAAGAAGGGAGCAGAAGGTTTTTTACAACAGATTCGGTTACAGACTTTAATAATCATGCCCGTTTGTTCTATGGGGAAGAAGTGGTGGCACAGCATGTAGATTTAGAAGGGTGATTGTAAAAAAACCTCCTGGGTTTTAGACATACGCTGTGAATAATTGGCGAGCTGATAAAATCCCCGGAGGTTTACTCTTCAACATTTTTCTTCCTTCAAACACCTGTATTTTGGGCTGTTTCCCCTACCTTTGCCGTCCTTTCACAAACAACGGGAAGTGGTGTTCTCATTGTGTGATCTGAAATTTCCGGTTTCTCCCCGGTATTTTTAAAGCAGTAAAACAGAAAACAATGCCAGGAAAAAAACGTACATACCAGCCGTCGAAGCGTCGCAGAAAAACCACACATGGTTTCCGCAGACGTATGCAGGATGCTAATGGCCGCAAGGTATTAGCAAGCCGTCGTGCAAAAGGCCGTCATAAGCTTTCCATCAGCGATGAGCGTGGTGCTAAGAAATAAGATAATCCTTATTGAAGATATGCTGAGTCCCCTGGTTTTCCGGGGGACTTTTTTTTATCATCAAAATCAGTTAAAAAGTAAAATTATCCTGCAGCTCCTTATATTGATGAAAAACAAATTATTTTCGATTCATTGAAACATTTCTCACTAGGTAAAAAGGAAAGGCTTAAAAGCCGGAAGCAAATTGAACAGTTGTTCAAAGAGGGAAAAACATTTACTGTTTCACCATTGCGGATCTATTATGCAACCCACCCATCATCTGCACTTTCTTCTCCTTTACAGTTTGGGGCAGCAGTTGGTACCAAACATTTCAAACATGCGGTAGATCGTAACCGCATTAAACGGTTGATACGGGAAGCATATCGTTTGCAGAAAAATGATTTGCAGGAACTATTGAACTTGAAAAAAATAACCGTCAATGTGTTTTTTATGTATACAGGGAAAGAACTTCCCGGGTATCAAGTGATATATGAAAAGGCAGGTATAGCTTTACACAAATTATCAAAAATTACGGATGGACTTACTGAAACAGATATTTAATTTTCCTTTTATAGTATTGATCAGGTTTTATCAGTATTTCATCAGCCCAATTCTTGGACCCAAATGCCGCTACACACCTACCTGCAGTAACTATTCATTGGAAGCGTTTAAAAAGTATGGTCCTGTCAAAGGTTTTTGGTTGACAGTAAAACGTATCAGCAGATGCCATCCGTGGGGTGGAAGTGGTCATGACCCCATTCCATAATCAGACTAAATAAGCCATCACTGCTTCATCAAGAAAATGATTCTTTGTTTTTAAGTAGGTATTTTTTTTCAAAACTCCTTCATGATAAAAACCTGCTTTGAGATAAAGCTGAATAGCCTTTTCATTTCCCGTTGCAACGGTTAACTCAATACGCAGAAAACCATTTTGTTTTGCATACTCTTTTATTTCTTCCATCATTTGCAAGCCATAGCCTTTACCGGCATGTTCCGGATCAACAGCAAGTCCTCCCAAATAAACAATGTGTTTATTCCTGTAATGTTGTGGAACCAGTTTAAACATGCCAACAGATTCCTGACCTACTTCAAAAATATAAAGCACGCCTTTTTTTTGAAGCTCATCGAAAACGAGATGAAAATTTTCCACTTTCATTTCTTCATATAGCAAGAAGGGATTTACCTGCGGATGCATATACAGGTAGAACAGAAAATTAAAATCTGATTGAGTTGCTTTTCGAATCATATTACATTTTTAAAGACATCTAAATTATACCGACGATGAATGCCGGCATCATACCAAAATTAAATGAGATAGCTAATAATTACAAATGGTATTACTTACTTTGCTGATCATATTCTATAATCGATGGCAAAAGAAAAGATACGCTGTAACTGGTGTTTAAAAGATGAACTGTATATGCAATATCATGATGAAGAGTGGGGCATTCCTCAACATGATGACAGGCATTTGTTTGAAATGCTTTGCCTCGAAGGGGCGCAGGCAGGGCTTAGCTGGTATACCATTTTGAGCAAAAGAGAGAATTACAGGAAAGCATTCAACAATTTTGACGCAAGGAAAATGTCAATGTACAAAGATCAAAAAGTGGGCGCTTTATTGCAGGATGCGGGCATTGTTCGAAATCGATTAAAAATAAATGCGTTTATACAAAATGCAAAAGCATTTCTAACAGTTCAAAAAGAATTTGGAAGTTTTGATCAATATATCTGGCAGTTTGTGGGCGGTAAACCGATGCGGAATACTATCAAAACAATGAAGGATGTTGAAACTAAAACTCCTATCTCTGATGCAATGAGCAAAGACTTATTGAAGCGTGGATTTAAATTTGTTGGTTCCACCATTTGTTATGCCTTTATGCAGGCAACAGGTATGGTGGATGATCATATAGAAGGATGCTGGAAGAAAA
>JBKJNM010000175.1:0-13306 GCA_046593655.1 Lacibacter sp.
TATTTAATAATCTTACTGCCGGCACTTATACTGTTACGGTTCGTGATGCAAATAATTGCAGCAACCAGAAAACGGTTATCATTAATCAACCGGCAGCTATTGTTTCAACTGAAACAGGAGAGAATGTTCTTTGTAATGGCGGAACAAATGGCAAAATCACCGTGAGTGCTGGCGGAGGAACAGGTACTTATCAATACAGATTAAACAGCGGGGCCCTGCAAACAAGTAATGAGTTTAATAATCTTGCAGCGGGCACATATTCAATTACTACCTTAGATGCAAATAATTGTTCTCTTTTAAAATCATTTACAATCACACAACCCGCTGCCATTGCAAATCCGGCTGCTCAGGAAGAAGTGAAGTGTTTTGGTGAATCAACAGGAAGAATTACAGTAACAGCTTCTGGTGGTGTTGCTCCTTTACAATATCGTTTAGGGTCGGGTACTTTACAAAGCAGTAATTTATTTACAAATCTTGCTGCAGGTGTTTACAGTGTTACAGTGAGAGATGCGAATGGATGCGAAACAACACAAAGCATTACTGTCACTCAAAAATTACAGCTTGTTCAAAATATAACATCGGTTAATCCGGATGCTTCCAACCGGTTTGTGGGTTCGTTAACGGTAACGGGATCCGGCGGAACAGCTCCCTATGAATATTCATTGAACGGTGGGGCTTATCAGTCAAGTGGCAACTTCTCTAATTTGTTTATCATTGGTGATAATACCTTGCGTATAAGAGATGCCAACGGATGTGTGGTTACTGCAACGAGGAGAATTGAATTGGTTGTTACCAATGATACGTGGAAATCATTCACCAAACTGTATCCTAATCCAAACAGTGGCGCCTTCTATATTGACATCAGAGGCGTGCAGCTTGGTAATAGCTTCCAACTGCAAATCTTTGATTCTAAAGGAAGCCTGGTTCATCGAATGGAAACAGGAGCAACCAATACGGGTTCGTTTGTAAAGCAATTGAATCTTGGTAATTTAAATGCCGGTTTACATACAATGAAAGTGATCTCTGGCAACACAGGCGATCAGATTATTGTAAGGTTTATTGTAAATCAGAAATAAATTTTCTTTTATTTAAAAAACCTCCTGATTGATCGGGAGGTTTTTTCTTTTAGCTACTGTTGGCTTTATTATCTTCATTAAAAAATAGCAATGAATATTGTTGCCGTTATACCGGCCCGTTATAAAGCTACTCGTTTTCCTGCCAAACTGATGCAGTTGCTGGGTGATCAACCTGTCATTATTCATACTTATCTCAATACACTTGCCACTGATTTATTTACCGATGTATTTGTTGTTACAGACAGTGAAATTATTTTTAATTCCATAACAAATATTGGTGGAAAAGCGATCATGAGTAAAAAAGAACATGAGAGTGGAACCGATCGTATTTCGGAAGCTGTTGCTGAAATGAACGTGGATGTAATTATCAACGTACAGGGCGATGAGCCTTTTGTTCAAAAAGAACCTTTACAAAAATTGTGTGCTTTATTTACAGATGAAGATGTACGTGTTGCTTCGTTGATGCATGTTATTTCAGATCAGGAAACGATCAATGATCCGAATTGTGTGAAAGTGATAGTCAATAAAAAAATGGATGCTATGTATTTCAGCCGCAGTGTTCTTCCTTTTGAAAGGGATCAGTCTGCTAATCCTGTTTATTATAAGCATATTGGTATTTATGGTTACAGAAAGGAAAGTTTGTTGAAGTTTACACAGCTCCCGGCTTCAATACTGGAACAAACAGAGAAATTAGAACAGCTTCGTTTACTGGAAAACGGAATCAATATCAGGATGGCTGTAACTGAACCATGGGGTGTTTCCATAGATACTCCCTCGGATCTTGATAAAGCAAATAAATTGTTGAAATAAGATTTAAAATAAAAAAGATTAAAACATGCAACTATTAAAAAATCGTTTCTATCTTACACTCGGTTTTTCATAGGATATTGGATTTTAAAACGGGGCAGGATTTCTATCTGGCCCCTTTTTTATTTTAAACCATCTTGATTTACAAAATAGACCGAAGGTCTATGTGTAAATATTAGATGGTATTATGCCGACAGTAAAGAGAGTTGGACTAATTATCATTTCACTTCGGTATTACAAACCAAATGAAGCACTCAATTCAAGCATTCTGTCAATTGGTTTTTTAGCTGCAATCCGCAGTGCTTCATCCATGATAATTTCAGGCGTTTCATATTCCATGCATAAATAAATTTTTTCCAGAGTGTTCCTTTTCATATGCGGACAATCATTACATGCACAACTGTTATCAGGCGGAGCAGGTATAAACGTCTTATGCGGATTTAATTTTATCATCTGGTGAAGTATACCAGTTTCAGTTGCCACAATAAATTCATTACTACTATCTTTTTCAGTAAACTTTAATAATTGTGTAGTACTTCCTATAAAATCAGCTAATCTTAAAATTGGTTCCTCACATTCAGGGTGTGCAATAACTTTAGCATTTGGATGACGGAGTTTTAATCTGGTCATTTTTTCTACACTGAAAATTTCATGTACCATACATGCTCCGTTCCATAAAATCATTTTTCTACCCGTTACTTTGTTGATATATGCTCCCAGGTTTTTATCCGGTGCAAAAATAATTTTTTGTGATGGAGGTAAACTTTCAACAATCATTTGTGCATTACTGCTGGTGCAAATAATATCACTCAGCGCTTTAATTCCTGCACTGCAATTGATATAAGAGATCACCAGGTGATCGGTGTGTTGTTTTTTAAATTGTTCAAATAAAGGGGGCGGGCAACTATCGCTCAGTGAACATCCTGCTTTTAAATCAGGAATAACCACTTTTTTAGAAGGATTTAAAATCTTTGCTGTTTCAGCCATAAAATGTACACCTGCAAAAACAATCATATCCGCTTCTGTTTTTTCAGCTTTTTGTGCAAGCCCTAAGCTGTCGCCAATAAAATCAGCAACATCCTGTATATCCGGTTCCTGGTAATAATGCGCAAGAATGATGGCATTTTTTTCTTTTTTAAGTCTTTCAATTTCTGCAAACAAATCCAATTCAGGATCCAACTCAATATTTAAAAAGCCATTTTTTTCCACGCTGCTCTTAGCATCTGTTACAACCATTGTGTTCATTTTTTTCTTTTAAATTCGTTTGCAAACTACTCCAATTTTTTGAAGCAGTTTTTTCCTAATAACTAATAATAGATACTTATTTATTTAATAAACTATTATTACTATAGCTGTGCATTAGTGGATATCTCATTTAATAAATCTTTTGTAATGTGATTAAAGGGAGTTTATACACAGTAATTCCCAAACGATTCACATCAGTTAAATCAACAGGAATATATGTAAGTGATACTTGTTCACAATACTGTATTATTATTCTGTTGTAGAAGAATATCTGCTTATTATTAATTTCTACTGTTAATCTAAAGAGGATAAACTGGCGGTTTTAAACGTTGATCCTGAACCACGGTTTTAAATTCTATCTGTTAACCAACCATCCCCTGAATTATAGGTGTAAAAAGTGGCGATATCCACTGATTTTGCCGCTTATTCACACAGGGTTTGTGAATTAACAAAACAGGTTTTTTAAAGGTAGACTCTGTTATTTACCTAAACCTTTACCCAATGCAGATTCTGCGAGTTTTCCACAATTTGTTCAAACCTCTTTTTACCCCTATTTTTGCCGCTCACTTTTTTAACGTACAATATACTATTATGTCGATTATTCAGCAGATCCGTGAAAAGTATGCAGCTGTGAGTATTGCTGTGATTGCTTTAAGCCTTGTTGGTTTTATTTTGACTGATTATTTCTCCAGCCGGAGCAATGTTGGCGGTTCTCAACCTACAACTATTGGCGAGGTTAATGGAAAGAGTATCAACATTAATGAATTTGACAGTAAGCTTACCGAAATGGAAAATGGGTATCGTCAACAGGGAATGGATGTTAACGACGATATGCGTCAGCAGATCATTGAAATGCTCTGGGGTAATGAAGTTGAACAAACGGTAATGAATGCTGAGTATGAAAAAATGGGATTAACTTTTACTTCAGCCGATTTAAACGAAGCCTTATATGGCGATAACCCACCACCCGTTTTATCGCAGCAATTTAAGAATGAGCAAACAGGTGCTTATGATGCAGCAGCAGCCCGCCAGTTCATCAACTCCATGCGCAAGAAGAAAGCAAACGACCCACAGCGACAGTATGTTGAACGGAATATTATTGACTATTTAATTCAAAATGGTTTGCGGGCAAAATATAATGCATTACTGGCCGGCAGTGCTTATTATCCAAAATGGCTGAGCGATAAAGACATTACAGACCAAAGCAGCATTGCCGCTATCAGCTATGTTGCCATTCCTTATGGAAGCATCAGCGATAGCACGGTGAAGGTGAGTGATGATGAAATAAACGCCTATGTACGTAAACATAAAAACGAATTCAAACAGGAAGAAAGCCGTGTTATCTCTTATATATTATTTGATGCAGCGCCAACTGCTGCTGATAGCGCTGCCGCATTAGCAGAAGTAACCAAACAAAGGCAAGCATTTGTTTCATCAACAGATGCAGCCCAGTTTTTGGTAGCAAATAATTCAAGCATCGCTTTCTTTGATGGCTTTGTTTTAAAATCTACCCTACAGGTTCCAAATGCAGATTCAATTCGTGGCCTGGCAAACGGATCAGTATTCGGGCCCTACCTCGATGGAGGAAATTATGTATTGGCGAAAATGGTAGCTAAACGGGACTTGCCTGATTCAGTTAAATGCCGTCATATATTAGTTGGAACTACAGATCAGCAAACAGGTCAATCAATCATGACCGATAGTGTTGCGGCAAAATTGATCGATAGTATTAAAAACGCTGTAAATGGCGGAACAAACTGGGGCGAGATGGTAAAAAAGTATAATCCTTTAAGCGACGGAAGCCGGGAAAATAATGGGGAAATGACGTTTACCTCTATGCAAATTCAATCACCAAATTTTGCCAAGGAATTCGGACAGTTTGTTTTGTTTGATGGTAAGCCAGGAGAAAAAAAGGTAGTAAAAACAAACTTTGGTTACCACTATATTGAAATTCTGGAACAAAAGAAATTTGAACCTGCTTATAAAATTGCATATTTCTCTAAAGCTGTGGAGGCGAGTGAAGAAACAACCAGTGCAGCAAGCACTGCAGCTGCACAGTTTGCTGCAGAAAGCCGAAACGCAAAACAATTTGAAACAACTGCACGCAATAAAAAATTAAGTCCCCGTATTGCTGAAGTAAAACCAAACGACTATTCCATTATTGGTATTGGCGGATCAAGAAGTCTCATCAAATGGATCTTTGAAAATAAAGTGGGCAATGTTTCTGAACCAACAAGTGTAGCAGATAAATTTATTGTTGCGTTGATTGCAGAAGAAAAAAAAGAGGGTTTGCCCGATGTAAAAACTGCCAGACAGCAGGTTGAAAGCATTGTTAGAAATCAAAAGAAAGCAAAAGACATTATTTCAAAAATTGGAAACAACAGGGACTTGAATGCAATTGCCACCTCTTTTAAAACAAATGTATTAAGGGCAGATAGTGTTGAATTCCTGGCACCTTTTATTGCAGGCATTGGTAATGAACCTAAATTAACGGGTGCAGCATTTAATCCCGCAGTAAAAGGAAAAGTGGGCGATCCTGTTGCAGGCAATACAGCCGTGTTTGTAATAAAAACAGAAAACGTTGGTTTAAAACCGGCATCTGACATGGATTATAACTTCAGGCGTATGCAAATGGAACAGGGTATGAAACAGTCGGCCGGTAATAACTCCGTACAGGCATTGCGCAAAGCAGCCATAATAAAAGACCGTAGAATTAAGTTTTATTAATCCTCTTTTTTAAAGAATAAAGCATGGGTATAACAAAGGTTATACCCATTTTTATGCACAGTAATTTTACGTATGCAACAATGAAAAAATACGATGCTATTGCACAGGAAAAAAGGATATAGCATATTTGGAGTAAATTTACTATCTAATAAAAAGCAAAATGAGTGATATGATAGTAAATAAAGTGGCGGAGAGTTCACTTTTAACAATCGATCTGGAAGAGCTTATTCCCAAAGAAGAACCGGTAATTTTTGATCTGAAGGATTTTCTTTTTATGGGTTTGATTGTAAAAGAGAAAGAGTTTAGAGCAAGTTTATTGCAAACAGATACTGAACCATATCGCAATAAAATAGTTCTTGTAACCTGCAGTGCAGATGCTATAATTCCCATGTGGGCATACATGCTGGTTGCAGCTCAATTACAACCGGTAACAGAGGAATTATTTTTGGGAACAAAGGAAGAATGGAAAAGAAAAAAGCTGATGGATGCAATTGTAGCATTAGATCTTTCAAAGTATCAGCAGCAACGGGTAGTGATCAAAGGATGTGGAGATGAACCTGTTCCCGAAGCAGCTTACCTGGAAATAACGAGCCGCTTAAGACCTTTCGTAAAAAGCATCATGTACGGCGAGCCGTGTAGTACGGTCCCGATTTTTAAACAACCAAAATCAACTGCTTAAACCACGGTGCAATTCAACGATTATCGAAACTACCATCCATACCGGCTTACTCCGAGGCAACGAAAATTCCTGAAAGTCTGGGAAAAACGAAGAGAAAATCCAAGGTGGAAATATATTTTATATTACGGTGTATTACGGGAAGGATTGATTTGTATGCTGATTGTAAAACTGGCACAATTTGTATTTGACCCGGCGGCGTTCGGTGGTTTTTATTTTAACCCAATGGGAATACTATTTCTTTTTTTAGAGATCTGTTTTTGGTTTGGCGGCGGCGCAATCATCGGCTGGTTTAAACATCGCAGTTTTGAAACAGAATACGAAATGCTCAAAAGTATGGAACATTTTTAAGCTCAATTTTCTACCTCCACCACGATCTCAATTTCTACGGCAATATTTGAAGGGAGCGCCACCATCCCCATCGCCGCTCTTGCATGTTTTCCTTTTTCACCAAACACAGCAACAAACAAATCACTGCAGCCGTTGATCACTTTAGGTTGCTCTGTAAAATCAGGTAAACAATTAACATAACCGTTCACTTTTACAATACGTTTTACTTTGCTCAAATCGCCGCCCAGTGCATCTTTCAACGTTGCTATTAAATTAAGACCCGTCATTTTTGCTGCTTCATATCCCTGTTCAATGGTTAATTCTTTACCCACTTTGCCAGTAATATTTGTTCCATCTGCTTTGGTTGGTCCGTGGCCGGAGAGATAAATCAGGTTTCCTGTTCGTACATACTTTACATAATTAGCGATCGGCTTACTTACGGGAGGTAATTGTAAACCCAACGATTTTATTTTTTCATCGGGGGTTGTTTGTGCCTGTGTGCTCATACATAAAAAAAATAAAAGTGATACAATAAGATATTTCATAAATGATTGTTTAAAAAATTAAAACCAGCCTCTTCTTTTAAAGATATAAAGCATGGCCAAAGGAATCAGGATCATAATACCACAAATGAGATAAAACCCCCACCGGTGGTGAGCCAAAGGAATCACATCAAAATTCATCCCAAACATACCGCCTATTACCGTTGCAGGAGCAAGCAGACAGGTTACAATGGCCATCACTTTCATTACCTCATTCATCTTCAGGCTTACATTGCTCAGGTACAGATCGTGTAAGTTCATCATCATATCACGGTAGTTCTCTGCCATGTCATTGGCCTGCACAATATGATCATACACATCTTTAAAATACTTTTCGGTTTTTTCTTCAAGCAAACTGCTTTCACTTCTTAAAATTCCGTTGATCATATCTCTTACAGGAGAAATATTTCTTTTCAATACAATCATTTCTTTTCGCAACTGGTTGATGCGTGCAAGTGATCTTTTGTTGGCACTCCTTGCAATATCTTCTTCCAGCAGTTCTATCTTTTCACTGAGCTTTTCCATGACGAGGAAATAATTATCTACAATTAAATCAATGAGTGTATAAAACAAATAATCGGTTCCGCTTTGCCTGATCTTATTATTGCGGAACTGTAGTTTATCACGCAAGGGGTTAAACACATCCCTGGATGCATCTTCCTGGAAGCTGAGTACAAACTTATCGCCCAGAACAATAGAGATTTGTTCCGTTTCAACTGTTGAATCCCGGTCGTTGAAATATAACATGTTCAACAGGCAATAGATCACACCATCCATATCATCCATCTTGGGCCGTTGACCAATACTTAAAATATCTTCCTGCACCAGCGAATGAATATTGTAATGATTGCAGAGATCTTCCACATCTTTTCTCCTCAGCCCATCAACATTGATCCATGCAACACGGGATGTGTGTTTGTACATAAAGCCATCCTTTACCACTTTCAAACGCTCCTCGTGAATATTCTCTGCATCATAGTCGTACACAAAGAGGTTGATATGGTCGGGTTCTGTACGTTGAGGGGCAACCGTAGGATTTACGTTCAGAATCCTCTTAGTACGCAACAGGTTAAATGGGTTTAATACCAAGTCAAGATATGAGGTCCGTTTGCTCATAATGGAAATTTACAACGAATTTATACAATCGTTATTGATCTTGCTAACTGTTATGTAGCTTTAGGATATGACTCGATATCTTATAGCGATTGCCTGCTTTTTTTCATTGCTCTCCTGCAACAATGAGGCCGTAACAGAAAAAGAGGATGCAGCAGTTCCATTACAACAATGGTTTGCTACGGATACACTTCTTGCATGGGACTGTAATGCAGATGATAAACAACGCAAACGGATATTATCCGCAAAAGACTCCGTTCCTTTTGCACAGGCATTTATCAACGGCATCAATAAAACATACAGCGAAACACAATTAAAATATGATCGTGTTTCAGGCGACACTGTATATGTTTCTATTGAAAACGCAGAATGGTTAACCAACAGGGCCGGCAGTTCAGGGGCAGAACAGTATCTTTCATTTGCGTCCTTAAATCTGCTTGAAACAAAAGGCGTTCATTATGTAACATATATATTTACTCCCGGTTCCCACGCAAGACCGGGTACCTGGAGCAGAAAGGATTTTGCCGATTGGAAAACCGACTCAAGCTCAGCACAATAAAATTTATGAGGTGTTTTATTCTCGCCTTTGTTTGTTTCATCAGCATTCAATATGCGCATGCACAGAAAACCGACAAGAAGTTGCAATCCAAAATTGAAGAACTCATCAAAGGTTTTAAGGGAGAGATAGGCATTTACATCAAAGATTTAAAAACAGGTAAGATCGTTGCTATCAATGCCGATACTGTTTTTCCAACTGCAAGCATGGTAAAGATTCCCATCCTCCTTGGTATTATGGATAAGATCAACAAGGGTGAACTCAGTTATCATCAGCCATTGGTTTATAATGATTCATTACTTTATGCAGGTGTTGATATTCTCGGTTCTTATAAGAACAACGAAACCGTTGATCTGTCGAAAGTATTAATGCTCATGCTTACAACAAGCGATAACACGGCCAGTCTCTGGTTACAACGCCTTGCAGGTACAGGCACACGTATCAACCAGATCATGGATAGTTTAGGCTTTGTTGTTACAAGAGTTAATTCAAGAACCCCCGGTAGAGAACAAAACAGAACCGCTTATGGATGGGGACAAACATCTCCCCGTGAAATGGCAACGATCCTTGAAAAAATTTATCGTAAAGAAATTATCAATGAAAGAACGGCCATTCGAATGATGCGCTTGCTTGGCAGAAACTATTGGGATGAAGAAGGACTTTCGCAAATACCGCCAACAATTGAAGTGTTCAGTAAAAATGGCGCAGTAGATGGAAGCCGCAGTGAAGTAATGATGGTGAACGCACCGCATCACCCATATGTATTTTGTATCATAACCAAAAACAACAAAGATCAAAGCTGGGGAACAACCAATGAAGCATGGACCCTTACCCGAAAACTTTCTGCCTTACTATGGAATTATTTTGGAGAGAGGAAATAAATCCGGCAAGTGAAGCAAGGGAACGCCTTTCCAACTTCTTTAATTTTGTTAAATATTTGGCCCTGAAGCTGATTGGTATTGGCTTTGAATGAATAATAGGAAGAACCCCAAAAATCTTGATTATGAAACAATTTATACCCTTTATCCTCCTTCTTTCATTTGTTCTTGTTTCCTGCAGCGGGGGCAAATACAGCACAAAGGCCGATGAAAAAGATCTGGCCACACTCATTAAACGCTTGAATAAAAAAGGCGGTGATGATAAAATCATTGCCGATCTCAACGAGGTATATAGCAGCGCTTATCAAAAATCAACACTTCGCCTTGAAAACAATCGCTTTGATCCTGTTCCGCAGAAATGGGACAAGATCATAGCTGAAAAGGAAGGGCTTCAGCGTATGTATGAAACCATCAGCCAAAGTGCGTATGCATTGCGGATGGTAAAGCCCGTGAACTTTTATCCTCAACTCGCTGCCACAAAAGATTCTGCTGCAGCAGATTACTATGCATACGGCACACAGCAAATGCAGCAACAACAAAGACAAAACTATAAAGAGGCTTATTATGCTTTTCAAAAATCGGCTGCTTATGTACTCAATTATAAAGATGCAAAACAGTTAATGAAGGAGGCGTTTGAACAGAGTATTGTACATGTGCTCATCAACGAAATACAATACGATGATTACAGCATGAACACCGGCTGGAATCAGTACAACAATAACAGCAGGATGATGCACAACAGTATCATTCGTGATTTAGGCGGACAGAATTCCAACAATATCCCTGCCCGTTTTTACAATGAGTATGACCTGCGCAGAGAAAACAGATCACCCGAACTGGTTGTTGATTTGGTGTGGCGCAACCTTCGTTTTGATCAGCAAAGAGATCGTACCAGTACATATAACCGCAGAAAACAAATTGAAACCGGGAGAGATACTGCTAACAAACCCATTTATCAAACAGTGAATGCAAGTATTTATGTAACCGAACGTGAACTCAATGCAAATGCGGACATGAATATCATTATTACGGATGCCGTCAACCGTACACAAATCAAGTGGGATCGATTGCCTGCTGATTACCGGTTCACCATTGAGTTTGCTGATTACAGCGGCGACCGTCGTGCTTTAGACAACAACGACTGGAACCTCATCAACCGAAGCCGCAGCCAACCCATGCCATCAAGGGAAGATGCCATGGCTGAAATGATGCGGCGTATTTATAATGATATGGTGAACAGGATTCGTAATACAGTGGGCTGGTAGGGGTTCATTTCGTTTTTCTTTTGGCAATAACAGCTAGCGGCAGCCCAATACAAACAATTAAGATAGCTGCTGCCTGTGCAGCTCCTGACCAGGAAAAAGGGCGTTCAGGGATTTTTACCTACAACTAATCCCCGGAAAGAAATGTTTGAAGTAATGCACGACCGGATAATTGAATTGGGAAATGTTTTTATGCCGGAGATATAACTTGACGAACCACGGCATTGGCAACAGTTAATAATGATTTTTTGTTGTAGGAACTTGTTATAGCGAAAGCGTCTTGCTTGTACAAATAACTTAAATTGATTTAAACAAGGTACAAGCAAGACGCTTGCACATTGTTGATGTTACATTGTCCTTTAGCTTTGCTTCATCATTTATTAAAAACATTACTACTATTATTACTTTTCTTTTTTTCTTGTCATTTTTCACATTGTCAAAACATTTTAAATCCTCTGATAGGTCATTCAAAAAATTGAATGTTATTTTGGTCTGTTTTAACCCGCAATTAAGACTTTCGGGTTTTGTAAATCATTTCTAAGTTTTAAGTGCTGCTGCCAAGCTTTTTAGCTTAGCTGGAATTTTATCAAGTGGTAAAACGAAATCAGCACAGCCTGCTGCCTGAGCGCTGAGCGGCATGAAGTCAACTTCGGCAGACAAGTCTTGGGCAAAAGTTTTTCCTCTGTTAGCTTTGATATGCTTGCAGCCCTCAGTGCCATCTCCATCATATCCGGAAAGGATAATGCCGACCGCACGGACACCCATTGCCTCTGCAAGGGAAATAAAAAATATATCTACCTGTTTGTTCCTGCTAATGCGAGGCGAGATTACTCTGAAGCGATAATTTTCAATAGTAAGATCTGAATCCGGAGGAATTATGTAGACATGATTCGCAAGGATCGACATTGCCTCAGAAGCCACGATTACTGACATTTTCGTGTGCCTCGAAAGTATTTTAGCTAACTGACTATGGGCGATGGGGTTCATGTGAGAAACAATAACAAATGCCATACCTGTATCATGCGGCAGTGCATCCAGCAGAGCCTTGTATGCGTTAAGTGCACCGGCTGAACCGCCAATACCTACAATGAATTTAGGCTGAACTGTTTTCATTGATTGTTAACTATTTTTTTCATTTTCAGGAACATTTTTATCAAAATTCTTTTTCTTATTGCCACTAAACTTAGATTCAACATGTGGCATCAAAGTAATTCCATCATCACTCAAAATAAATTTGTGAACATCGCTATCATGGTTACTGCCACGAGACTTAACAATGAATACTTCACGGGTGCGTTTTCTGCCCTCAACATCTTCTACCATTCTCACAACAATCCAGGTGTCAATCAAAGATGAAACACCTATTTCACCACTCGTGTTACTTTGAAAGGTTGCAGAAACAAGACTTGTAAAAAAGGTAGTAATGCTCCGGGATTTAAAGAGATCAATCATTCGGGTAATCATCGATGAAACTTCACGTAGCTCCCCCTCTCCAACAAGACTTGTCAGGGGATCTACTACCACAGCCTTTGGTTTGAAACTATCAACCAGCTTATAAACATTCAATAAATGCAACTCCAAACCAAGAAAGGAAGGCCTAAGAGCCACAATCTTTAATAATCCTTTTTCAATCCAAGGCGCTAAATCAATACCGATTGAAAGAAGGTTTTGAACGAGTTGCCCTGATGATTCTTCATAGGAGAAGAAAAGACATCGTTCGCCCCGTTTACAACTCTCCAATGCAAATGCCCCCGCAAAACTTGTTTTTCCGCTGCCTGCTGTGCCCGAAGCCAGTATTGTGCTACCTCTTGTGTAACCTTTACTGCTCTTGAACAATTTGTCTAACGATGGAATGCCTGTCGAAACTTTCTTGTCTGTGCCCGGTTGTTCAAGCCCTGCTGACGTGACGGGAATTACTGAAAGTCCTTCGTTACTGATAACGAATGGATATTCGCTTGTTCCATGACTTGACCCCCGATATTTAATGACACGAACTCTACGGGTCGCCATTTCGTCTCTTACTCTGTTATCCAGAAGAATGATGCAGTCGGAGATATACTCCTCCAGGCCATGACGTGTATATGAACCGTTTTG
>JBKJNM010000029.1:0-4809 GCA_046593655.1 Lacibacter sp.
CTGAAGTAGATGACCCAGATAATGAATACCACCGTAATAAATAAGATAATACCACCAATTAACAATTGCCTGAACAATTTCGTCCTGGTATCTTTCGATTGACGGGTAATGGCTTGCAGATCCACTGTTTTTTGTTCAGCCGGCTTTGCCTGTTGCCACAAATCTTTTATTGCATCAAAGTCTTTCATAACTGTTGTAAATTTCGCTGAGCTGTTTTTTAATACGGTGAATTTTTACACGCAGGTTATTTTCGGTAATGCCGGTGATATCGGCAATCTCTTCATAGGGTTTGTCATCGAGAACGAGGGTAATGATCAGCCTGTCTGTTTCGGCCAACTTACTGATGCATTTATACATCAACTGTACTTCCTGTTCTTTGTTGCGTTCTTCGTCCGGTATCATCGCCAACCGTTCTTCATCAGCATCAACAAACTGTTCGTTCTTTTTTCGCAGGTGGGTTAAACAGGTGTTGGCTGCAATGCGATAGATCCAGGTGCTCCAGGCTGCATCGCCCCGGAACTTATTCATATTCTTCCATACTTTCACAAAACTCTCCTGCAACAAATCATCAGCCAGCATGGCATCGCCTGTGTAACCAAGGCACAACTTACGTATGCCATCAGCGTATTGATGATATAACTCTGTAAACTGTTCTTCCTGTTGTTTCATTAAGGCGGTAAGATAAAGTTGAATTTGATACTGTAAAATTTATTGTAAGAATGCATCTACTTTTGCATAAAACCATTCAGGCACATCATACATAATAAAGTGTTTGCTGTTGGCTACTTCAATGGTTTTGTTTGCCACTTTTCTAAACTGGTGATTTAACATCAGAAAACTATTGGCTTCTGTACCATAAATACTACCCAGCACCAATAACGGTTGTTTGATCTTTGCAATTTCTTCACGCAAATCAGTAGTTGATATTTCTACAATTGTATAACCAAGTGTGCGGCGGTCGCATTGAAAACTCCAGTTGGCAATTTGTTTTGCACGAATCCTATCACTCACCTGGTACAACATCGCTCTTGTCATATTTTTGAGATACCCTGCTTCAGGAATCATTTCAAAATTATTAGCCACAGTAACCGGGTCAAACTGTGGATTTCTTTTCAGCACTTCTGCATTTGCTGTGGTGTCTCCAACTGCCGAAACGAAAGGCAAACCATCCACACAAATGATTTTCCCAAACAGATCGGGTTCCACACTGCTCACCCATAAACTCATAAATGCTCCAAGGCTATGGCCCATCAAGATTGGTTTGTTCAGCTTTTTTGTTTTTACATAGTTGATGAGTTCGTTGCGTACCGTTTTAAGAATGGGTGTATCGAGTTTTGGTACTCCTGCATAACCTGCAATGGTAATAACATGACATTCGTAACGGTCTTTCAGGTGAGCCACGGTTTCTTTCCACACCTCACCACTACAGCTATAACCGGGAATAAGAATGATGGGTTTGCCATGACCGGTTACTTCTACTTTAAAGGCATTGGTTTGGGCATTTGAATTGAAGACGATAAGGCTGATGATAAGGATGGCGAATGCTTTTTTCATACTTGATTATTTATAAATGCTTGTTTTTTGTGGTTTACAGCTATTGGATGCAGGGGCAGCAGAATTATTACAGAAAAAAGAAAAAATATTTTTTGATTTGGCAGTTATTCCGGTGTATGAGGAATCCGCCGGAATTGCATTATCAGCAAGGCAAAAACTTTCCTTTAATTTTAACCCATGAAAACAATCGGACTCATCGGCGGTATCACCTGGCTTTCAACCTTGGATTATTATCGTTTGCTCAATCAAAAAATTAATGAACAGATAGGTGGTGTAAGCTCTGCCAAACTCATCATCAGCTCTGTGAATTTTGATGAAATCAAAACGTTGACGCTGGCAGATGATTGGGATGGATTAACCGTTATCATGCGCAAGGAAGCAAAAAGATTAGAGGAGGCGGGAGCAGATTGTATATTGATTGGTGCTAATACCATGCACAATATTGCAGATGAGGTACAGGCATCTATCAATATCCCTTTGATTCATGTGGCAGAAGAAACCGGAAAAGAAATCACCCGGCTGCAATTAAAGAAAGTGGCCTTACTCGGTACTAAGTACACCATGCAACTTCCGTTTTATAAAAATAAATTAGCGGCACTGGGAATTGAAATCATCATTCCCAATGAACCAGATATTGAATATATCAACAGTGCTATTTATAATGAAATGGGCAAAGGGATATTTCTTCCTGAACGCAAAGAAGAATTCATCAACATCATCAACAAATTGAAAGCAGAAGGAGCAGAAGGAGTGATCCTCGGCTGCACCGAAATCCCCATCCTCATTAAACAGGAAGATAGTCCCATTCCTGTATTTGATACAACGGCCATTCATGCAGCAGCCGCAGTCAATTTTGCATTGAGTTAACCGCTGCAACCCTTCCACTTCACCATTCATCTCATGATTAACGCAGCTTTCTCAAAAAAACAGATTCTGTTTCCGCAAACCTTCGTTTCTTTAGCCACTCTATTATAATCTATATGAAGAAAATTAATTTAATCGTTCTCAGTATTTTTATCAGTACTTCCATATTTGCTCAAAGCAAGTATGATCATCGTGAAGCATTTCACCCTTTTTTTTATCCGTATCCCGGTAATGAATTCAGAAGCGCAAGTGGAGAGCCCGGTCCGGGGTACTGGCAAAACAAAGCCAATTATTCTATACAAGCAGCCATCCATCCCGATGATCATAGTATTAAAGGAACCGTAGCAATCAGCTATATCAATAACAGTCCCGATGAATTGCGTTTTATCTGGTTGCAGTTAGATCAGAATATTTATAAAGCTGATTCCCGTGCATCTGCTACCACCACTACACAAGGCGGACGTTGGGCCAACGGACAATTTACAGATGGTGATGTAATTAAAGCGGTAAAATTGGAAGTGAATGGAAAAATGATGGAGCCAAAATTTACCATCAGCGATACACGTATGCAGATATGGTTGCCTCAGCCTTTGAAAAGTAAAGGTGCTGAAGCAGTGATCATTATCGAATATCAATTTACTGTTCCTGAATACGGCACCGATCGTATGGGGCGGTTAAAGCAAAAAGATGGTTGGATCTATGAAGTGGCGCAATGGTTTCCACGTGTATGTGTGTATGATGATTTAGTTGGCTGGAACACGAATCCTTATATTGGGGCAGGAGAGTTTTATTTAGAGTATGGTGATATTGATTATACCATTACTGCTCCCTCAAAAAT
This sequence comes from Lacibacter sp., assembly GCA_046593655.1. GTDB lineage: Bacteria > Bacteroidota > Bacteroidia > Chitinophagales > Chitinophagaceae > Lacibacter. The sequence continues at coordinate 3,257 of JBKJNM010000029.1, forward strand.
GATTGTTGTTGGCAGCGGTGAATTAACAAATCCCCGTGAATGTTTAACAGCAGAACAACTCAAGCGTTGGAACGAAGCAAAGAACAGCGACAAAACAGTGATGATCCGCACAGCTGATGAAGTGAACAATCCCTCTTCAAGACCGGGCAATCCGTTTACAACCTGGAAATTCAAATGTTTAAATACAAGAGATGTAGCATGGGCAGCCAGCACTGCATTCATCTGGGATGCTGCACGGATTAATTTACCCAGCGGAAAAAAATCAATGGCGGTAAGTGTGTATGCAAAAGAAAGCGCATCCAAAAAAGATGGCAATGATTGGCGCAGGTCAACAGAATACACGAAAGCAAGCATTGAATTTTACAGTAACTATTTATTTGAGTTTCCTTATCCTGCTGCTACCAATGTGGCAGGAATTGTTGGCGGTATGGAATATCCGGGCATTGTGTTTTGTGGGGCAGGCGCTACAGACGCAGGGTTATGGGGTGTAACCGATCATGAGTTTGGTCATACCTGGTTCCCCATGATTGTAGGTAGTAATGAACGAAAATATGCATGGATGGATGAAGGGTTTAATACATTCATCAATATTCTTGCAGGAGAAGCATTTAATAAAGGAGAGTATAAAGATTTACCGGATGTAAATGGAATGGCAAGTTATATTTTTGGAGATAAGATGGATGGTATGCTCAACCAGGCAGATGTAGTGCAACAATCAAATCTTGGTGTAGCAGCTTATTATAAACCCGGTATGATGTTGTATCTGTTGCGCAATGAAGTGTTAGGTAAAGAACGTTTTGATATGGCATTGAAAGAATATGTAAGAAGATGGGCGTTCAAACATCCAACCCCATGGGACTTTTTTCATACTATTGAAAATGTTACCGGCGAAGATTTGAACTGGTATTGGAGAAGCTGGGTATTGAATACATGGAAATTTGATGTGGCAGTAAAAGAAGTAAAAGCAATTCGTGAAAACAGTAAGAACGGAACGAATATTACATTACAGTTGCTTGAAAAAATGCCCCTGCCGCTGAAGGTAAAAATAACAGATGTAAATGGCGTTGTACAGATCATTCAACTTCCTGTAGAAGTATGGCAGCGTGGCGATACATGGATCTTCCCTGTACAAACAAAAGCCGAAGTAAAAGAAGTGGTGGTTGATCCTGAATTGAAATTACCAGATATCAATAATGCCAATAATACCTGGAAGAAATAAAGAACCAGGTTCAACCTTGCCAAAGCAAAAACTTTGGCAAAGTTGTTTTAAAACGGATTTACATTGAAAATGCAGGAAATAATGAACCCGTTATTATGTTGATAAACATTTCTTCCTGTTACTTCTCTTCCTAATTGCAATGTTTGGCTCAGGTAGCCTCCTTCTATTCTAAAAGCAGAAGTAAAACGATAGCCGAGTAACAACCCTAACCTGTTTTGATCAAAAACATTTTCGTTTACATTTTTTCCAAAGCCAATCAGCAGTTCATCGTAAGCAGCAATATAAGGCTCCTTATCTTCGAGTGTTTTGCCTTTTAACGAATGCTGTAATCGTA